>JAYTTR010000251.1:0-7422 GCA_043744935.1 Gemmatimonadaceae bacterium | reverse complement strand
GCACGGGTATCGCGAAGCAAAGCGCCACACACGTGAACCAACGGACAAAGCTGAACGATCGAAGCAACATGCGAATCAGTGTGCGAAGATGTTGGGCGGAACGAGGCCGCGCAGTCGTTCGAGATCGCGCCGCGCCTGTGGCAAGAGCGCACTCTCAGGATAGTCGACGAGCAGCGTTTCGTAGCGAGCGATTGCACCAGCGTTGTCGTTGGCATCACGGAGCGCTCGTGCGGAGGTGAGCAGCGCATCAGGCGCCTCCGGACTTCGCGGATAGCTCGCGATGATGCGGTCCCATAGCACGAACGCGCGTGGCGGCACGCGCGCCGCAACGACGTGTGCCGCTTCGATACGCGCCGCTAGCGCCAGCAGCGCGGGGGCAGCATCGCCAACAGAATCGGCAAGTTGAATGAACCGTTGTGACGCCGCAGCACTATCGCGTCGCGCCAAGAACAAGAAAGCCTGCCCTAAACTCGGCGAGCTCGTGATGCGGGTCCGAGCGAGAAGCCCAAGCGCATCCACCAGCTCGGCGCGTTTGGTTTCGGCGCGCACAAGTCGCTTGCGCGCCGTTACTAGGTCGCCGTTATAGAGCGCAAGCCAGCCAGCGGTTTCGTCATCGTCAACGAGATCACTGCCCTTCACCGCCAACTGCGCGCGTTCAAGATCGCCGGCGCGCAACCATGCGGCAACCAACGGACGCGCCATCGCGGCACGTGTTTGTTCATCAAGCACTTTCGCAGTTTCGTCGAGACGTTGCTGTGCTTCGGCTCCGCGACCGAGTTCACCAAGTGCTCCGATTTCTATGGGGAGCAGTGTGCGCACACGGAGCACGGGTTCGACCTTCGCATTACTCGGTCGACGCACAATCTCCAATGCGGATGTAGCATCGCCGGCATTGAGCGCTGCTTGCGCCGCATGCTGTTGCGCTTCAAGCTGACCCGCCGCATCGGCGCTGCGGCGCGCTAACACTGCCAACCACACGTCGCGCGCCACTAGCCACGCTTGTGCAAACTCCGCGCGTTCAGCGAATGCGCGCCACGATGCAGAAGTCGAATCGTCCGCCCGTACAGAAGAGAGGGCAGCCCACGCGCGACGCGGCTCTCCCCATGTCAGTTCGAGCGTGGCGAGCAATCGCCGCGGAAGGAGCGTGACGGGATCAGCGCGCAGCACGGTGCGGATGGAGTCACGCGCTGGTAGTGGCGCTCGTTGCAAAGCGAACATGGCCGCCGTTTCGAGATACGGTTGGTCGATGAGCGATTGTCGGTACGCGACGGCAGCAGCAGACCATCGGCCCAGCGCGACGTGCAGTTGCGCCACTTCGCCCGAGATCATGCCCGCCGCGCCGAGCAACCGACCCGCATCGCCGAGTACCGAGTCGGCGGTCTGCGCGCGACCGGCGGCAAGGAGCAATCGCGCGTATTCACGAAATGGTGCGCCATCGCCAGCGGCGCTTCGACGCCATGCTGAAAACGCGGCTTTCGCTTCGTCATCGCGACCCATCCCCACCAAGGTACGTAGCTGAATGCCACGTGCTGTGGGGTCGGCGGGACGCAGCGCAAGCACGCGCTGTACGACGGGAAGAATCGAGTCGCGCGCGCCCATCTCGGCCCAGATGCGCTCGAGTCCGAGGAGTGCCATATCGATGCGATCACCATCCGTCGCGCCCGGAACCGATGAACGCTGCAAGACTTCGCGATACGCCGTCGCGGCCTTTTTGAGTTCACGTTTATCTTCTGCGTCGAGCGCGCGCGCGAGTGGGTCAATGCTATCTGTACTCGCTGCTGTTACCGTTGATGTTGCGGCTTGAGCGTGAACGCGTTGTGACTCGACACCGCTGTGCAGAATCGCGCACGCCGCTACCCACGCCACCACGCGCATGCGATTACGGACTGCCATTGAGACGGCGGAAGTACTCGATCACAAGACGGCGCTCTTCGGGACCGAGCCCTCGCAGTTCGTTCCACGTAGGTGGGGCGTACTTGGTGCCCGCCTTCCCCGACTGCGGTCCTTCGACCGTTCCGCGCGCCGTGAGACCGTTCGCGGCTTTGGCCTCACGCGGTCCTTGATCGTCCCGTTCGTCTTGTTCAAGAAATCGTCCTGCATCCAGCAAGCGACGATAGAGTTGCTGCTGGCGTGCGGCCACGTTTGGGTCGATACCACTGCGTTCCATCTGTTGCGCGAGCAACTGCGCTTCTTTGGCGAGGGCATCGGTGCGACCGGTTGCATCCGCATCGGAGACATCGGCTAACGACTTTGCCACATCGCGCTGCTGCTTTGCAAGCGCGCGCGATTGTGATTGCGCCTGTTGCCCCTTCGCGCCGCCGGGCATCAGGTTAAGCCCCTGCATCTGACCGTTGAGCGATCCTTGCTGCTGCGCAAGCTGCTTGAGTTGCTCCATCATTTCCGTAAAGCCTGATGCTGACTGCGCACTGTTCACGCGTTCGCGATCGCGCACTAAAGAACTCAACGCTTGATTGAGCGCGTCGGTCGCATCTTTCATGGCTGATTGCGCCGCCTCGGGTCCACCGGGTTGCTGCGCGTTGCCCATCTGCTGCGTGGCCTGCGAGACGCGGCGCTGCGCCTCACCCATTGCTTTCTGCGAACGTTGTGAGAGCAGCGACGAACTACGACCCGCTTTCTCGAGACGCTCCGCGGCCTGTTGCACGCCTTGTTGCACGGCGCCTTGCTCGCCCTGCATGCCCTGGGCATTCGCACCCTGCTGCCGCGCGCGTTGCTCAAGGTTGGCTTGTTGGCGCGCCAACTGCATGGTTTCGTTGATCGACTGATCGAGATCCTGCGACAATTCTGTCTTCCACGCATCGACTTGCGCGTCACGCGCCGACGTGAGCTGCTGCGCCGCACGATTCATCGCATCGGATGCTTTGCGTGCGTCGTTGCCACCTTCACTATTTCCCCCGGCGCCACCACCTTGCTGTCCGCCTTTTTCACCACCTTTTTCCCCGCCAGGCTTGCCCTCTTGTCCATCGGCCGCAGCGCCCTTCGCGGACGGAGACTTGGGTCCGTCTTTCGCGTTGGATTGTTGGCCGTCTGGTTTGCGCTCCGGATCTGCGCCCGGCTGCGCACTGCCTTTTTCGCTGTTCTTTTCCGCATTCGCATCGCCGGCCTTTTCACCTTTTTGCTCACCCGCATCTTTGGATGCGTTTTTGGCCGCCTGCTGGGCTGCGCGCTGCATTGCAGCGGCCGCCTCGTTTGCCATTGGTTGCGCGGCTTTCGTTTTCGACGCGCCGGGTTTGGCGCCTGCGTCGGCTAAACGTTTCGTCAGACGTTCAATTTCCTGCTCGAGCAATTTTGATCGTTCGGCTAACGTCTTCGCGTCCATCGGCGTGTCGCCGGACTTTGCGCCACCCTTCTCGCCCTTCTTCGCGTCCATCTTGTCGGCCAACTGCTGCTCCGCCTTCGCCAACTCTTTCGCGTCATCGCGCAACGTACCCATCGCCCCTTCCAGCGCCGCGCGCTTGAGCATCTCGGCGCTTTTCTCCAGCTGGTCGCGCATCTGTTGTTGCTGCGCCGCCAATTGCTCCATCGATTGCTGTGCTTCTGTTCCGCTCAGTCGTTCCGTACTCTTTTCCAGCGCCGCCAATTGCTTCTGCATTTCGGGCGTCATCGCGTCACGGAGAAGCTTCTGCACATCGCGCATGCGAGCTGCCAATGCCGTGTCGAGCGCTCCCGCGCTTTTCAAGCGATTTTCCAGATCCTTCGCGCTCGCTCGCAACGAATCAACGCGCGCACCGAGCTGTTGCTGATCACGCGCCAATTGTTTGGCTTTCTCGGCCGCCGCGAACGTCATCGATCCTTCTTTGCCCGTCGGCGCCTGCGATTTGGTGGCGCCGTTGGACTGTGCGCCATCAGCACGTGCACCATTTTTCAAATCGCGGCTGCGCGACGCATCCGCTGTGTTTTGTGCGAGCTTCTTCTCTTGTGCCGCAACCTGCGCAGCGCGCGCAGCGAGTGAATCGGCAAGCGATCGCACCATCGAACGTTGCTCTGTCAAACTCGGTACGCGCAGAATCACTTCCGCACTTTGCGTCTGTTGGTGCCACGGCGAGTCGTCGGTTGCCACCGCCACCACGTGCAGCTTATCACCGGGTTGCAAATCACGTCCATCCAACGACACTGTTGCGCCGCCGACGAAGACTGGCGATTGCGGATCGGCCACATCAACGCGCTCACGTTTCACCGCACCCGGCGTGACCGATTCACGCCACACCAACAGGGCGACGTTGCCAACACCATGATCATCGCTGGCCTGCACAATGATGGGAACCACGCCACGCACACCGATGGTGGTGTCGGTCGCTGGCGCGCGAATCGCAATCTCCGGCGCGCGATCGGGAACTACCGTAAACGGCAATGCATCCGGTAATTCTGGTGGCAAGGTGGCCGCACCACCAACATCACGCGCCGCGGCGGATGCAATCCACGTCCATTTGCCGTCACGATCCAGCGGTATGGTTGCGGTCACCGCGAGCGCGCCGTCATCCGGTGTTTTCACCCCCAATTCCGCACCAAACCGTACGGTATCGCGACCGTCAGTGAGCATTGCATCGCGTGCACCGCCACGCAGTGTTGCCGTCACACGCACCCGGGTTCCGCGAGGCACACGCAGCGGAGGGACTGCTTCGAGGTGCTCGTTCGCGCGCTGCAAGTAGGTCGGGTACTGCGCAAGCAATGCGACGTCACCAATCCAGCCGCGATCCGCGATCGTGATCGTCGCCTCCGCAATGGGCGCGCGACCGTCGCTCACACGCAACGCAACCGGTGCCAACACCGGACCCAGCGCCAGCGTTGCGATACCATTTTCAGTGAGCACAGCGATCGTTGTATCATGCCACGCTTCGCCCGAGGATCGGCGCGACACAGTGATAGTGCGACGCCGTTCGGCCAACACGCGCACCGTCAGTGGCATGCCGCGTGGCACGGACGTCGGCACGCGATCGAACGCCAACGCCGGCAACAGCAAACCACGCCACGCACGGATCGGATGTCGCATCGCGGCAAACCCGTCACCTGAAAGACGCGCCGCAAACGTGACGAGGACTGCCGCTACAATGGCGCATCCCGCCGCAATGGTCAGTATCCGTGCCAATTGCTGTGCGAGTCGCGGTACGAGCACGGCGGGTGACAATCGACGCGCGACATCCTGCGCGGCGCGTGCACCAAGCACTCCACTCCGTCCGACTTCGAGTGCGCCGCGTAACGAGCCCGCGCGCAATCGCTGTTCGTCTTCGATTGCTGCCGCAATTGCAGTGATCGAGAGTGTGGTGCGATCTCGTCGCACCAACAACAATGCACCGACACCGGCCGCGACAAACGCGATGATCCATAACGCCAATGGCAACGGTGCCCACAGTGTCATCCAGCGTCCCGCACCAAACACAAATGCACCGAGCGCCGCGCCGATGGCAAGCGTTGCAATCGCGAACATCACAATGGTCACGATGGCCTTCGCGCGCAGGGCTGCTTGTTCGCGTGCCAAGCGGTGTTCAAGTGTGAGGGTCGTCGCGCTCTCGACGAGCGCACCGCGTAACGAGGGCGCGGTCACGGTTGCACTCGGCTGGTCACCGCGTACGTGAACAGATTGACACCCATGCGTATGGCTTGCTCATGCAGCGCCGGCGGATCGGTGTACGTCCCCACGTCTTCCCATCCGTTGCCGAGGTCCGCCGAAAATGTGTAGTACACAGCGAGGCGATTGCCGATGAAAATTCCGAATCCCTGCGCGGGCTTGCCATCGTGCTCATGAATTTTTGGCGGACCACCCGGAAATTCGTAGACGACATGGTAGATCGGGTGCGTATAGGGCACTTCCACCAGCGGGCGATCTGGAAAAACGCGTTTTATTTCGCGCCGAAAACTTTCGTCCAGCCCGTAGTTGTCGTCGACATGCAGAAAACCGCCACGTTTGAGGTATTCGCGCAAACGAGTAATTTCGATATCACTGAACTTTATGTCTCCATGTCCCGTGACATGCAAAAACGGGAAATCGAACAGTGAAGAATCGGTAAGGCGCACTTTTGCTTCCGCGCGCTCAACGGGCAGCGCGGTACGCTCGGCAATGGCGCTCAACAGGTTTGGCAAACTGGAAGGATTGGCATACCAATCACCGCCGCCGTCGTATTGCAACCGTGCAATAGCGAGTCGACCGGGCGCGTCAGGTGTGAATGGCCGTGCCGCAATCGACAGGCTTACCACGCATGCAAGCAACAGGACAGCACGAGAACGACGCATCAGGTGTCGTGGGCAATTCGGTAGGCAAGATTGCGGCTAGCGCCGTGTTCGTCCATCAACAGCTGGAGAATTTCGCGCGGAAGCCGCCCTTCAGCACGTAACGCCTGTGCAATTGCGGCGAAGTGTTCGTCGGTCTGCACCACCACTTCAGCTTTGTCGATCACCAACACGATCTCGCCGCGCGCTGGCATCTGCTCGTAGTACGCGGTGAGCACGTCCAGCGTTCCGCGCTTGACCTCTTCAAAATGCTTCGTGAGTTCACGCGCGACGGCTGCACGTCGCGTCCCACCGGCCACGTCGGTCAAATCGCGCAGCGTGTCCACCAAGCGACCGGGCGCCTCAAACAGGACGACCGCATGCGGCATCGCAGCGGCCATGCGCAGCATATCGCGACGTTCGCCGCCTTTGCGCGGGAGAAACCCGAGAATTGTGCAGGGGTGCGGCGTGATCCCCGACGCGACCAGTGCGGCAAGCGTGGCCGACGCGCCGGGTACGGGAACCACGCGCAGGCCGGCACTGATCGCGGCATCAACAAGTCGCGCACCGGGATCAGACACGAGCGGTGTGCCGGCGTCGCTAATGAGCGCGATAGCCTCACCCGCTTGCAGACGCGCGAGCAATCGCGGTGTGGCCTGCGCTTCGTTGTGTTCGTGCAGTGCAAGCATCGGCGTGGCAATACCGTACCGTGTGAGCAACGTGCGCGATTGTCGCGTATCCTCGCAACACACGACGCTGACCTGCTGCAACACGGCGAGCGCTCGAACAGAGATGTCGCCAAGGTGACCAATGGGTGTGCTTACCACATGGAGTGCGCCGCTGGTGGCGGCCTCGGGCAGCAGAGCCGTGGCATGCGCCGCAATCGCGAGGGCGTCGTGTCCGTCTGTCATCGTCGTCAAATGGTCGTGCCGAAACACGTCGTGCGGAAACACGTCGTGCCCGGCGCGATTAGCCCCGGGCACGAGATGACGGTGGTGAGACCGCCAGGCACTACGTCGCCTCAATCAGGCGTGTTCTTTAAACTTTGCTTCAAGCGCAGGACGCGGTACCGCACCGACCACTTGATCCACCAGCTTTCCGTCTTTGAAAAACAGAATGGTCGGGATGGAGCGTACGTTAAAGCGCGCTGCCGTTTTTTGATTGTTGTCAACATCAAGCTTGGCGACCTTGGCTTTGCCC
>JAYTTR010000250.1:0-7432 GCA_043744935.1 Gemmatimonadaceae bacterium | reverse complement strand
GCAAATTTGTGGCGCGGTGCAGGCCGCCCACGATGCGGGGATCGTGCATCGCGATCTCAAGCCGGAAAACGTCATGTACGATCCGGCGTCGCGTCATGTCAAACTGCTCGATTTCGGCATTGCCGCCGATACCGATGCGGCGCCAGATCAGCGGCTCACCCGCGCTGGATTTTTTGTTGGCACGTTGATGTATGTGGCACCGGAGGCGCTGTCCGGCGAATTGGTCGGTCCCGCCGCCGACCAGTATTCGCTCGCGACCATCGCGTATTTTCTGCTCACGGGAGCGCTTCCGTACACCGGTAAATCACCGCGCGAGCTGTTTTCGCAGTTACTCACGCAGCCGCCGATTGCGTTGAACAAGGCCAAGCCGTCGCTTACCTTCGCGCCGTCGATCGAAGCCGTAATCATGAAAGCGCTTTCGAAAGCGCCGACGGATCGGTACGGATCAGTGACCGAATTCTCCGCTGCGTTTTCGCGGGCCGCAGCGGACACAGCGCCGCCGAGCACGACGGAGAATGCGGAAAGTAAGCCTGGTCTCTTTGGCAAGATGAAGGGACTGTTTGGACGCTAACCCTCCCCGATGACTGAATCAGATCTCGCGCGTCTTATCGCCCTGCTCGCCGTTCGTTCGGCCAAGCGGGGCGATTTTGTGCTGGCCTCCGGACGTCGCTCCTCGTTGTACATCGATTGTCGACTCACCACGATGAGCCCGGAAGGCCTGGTACTTATCGGGCGCGTCGGCCTCGCCGCACTCCGTGCCACGAATTGGCCCGTTGACTCCATTGGTGGACTCACGCTTGGCGCAGATCCCGTGTCGTACGCGATTGCGCATGCGAGTGCCCTCGCGCACGAGCACGGGGACGGGGACATGCTGCGCGCCTTCACGGTGCGCAAAGAAGCCAAGCAACATGGTACCGGTCGCCTCATCGAAGGGCCGTTCGTTGCGGGGGATCGCGTGGTCGTCGTCGAGGACGTCATCACCACTGGAGGCTCAGCGCTCAAGGCCACGGAGGCCGTACGTGCGGGCGGCGCAACGGTGCTTGGCGTGCTGGCACTGGTGGATCGTGAGGAAGGCGGGCGCGAGGCGCTCGAAGCCCGCGGACTAGCGGTGCTGACCTTGGTCACGGCCTCCCAGCTCGTGGCGCTCATGCCGGTGTAGTTCGTGGCGAGACGCATTGGGGCTGTCGGGCGTCCTGTGTGAAGAGACGCCCGTGCTGCGGGCGTAACCGCCACCCCAGGACGCCGTGCCCACACCGCACCAACCCACGCCGTACGTCACGCTCAACCTCTTCGAGGAGGAGCGCGCGAAAGATGTCATGACGTTTCGCACGGCGTCCAATCGCCGTTTTTGGAGCACCATTTTCATTGCCGTGGTGCTCATCGCCGGCACGCAGCTTGGCCTCGCGCAAGTGTCGTTGCTGTCCGCCGGTGCCATGTTTTGCGTGACGATTTGTGCGAACTGGGCGTTGGTGGCCATTGGCGTTCACCCCGCGTTGTATCGCTGGTGGCTGCGGTATGTGTTCGCGGTTTTCGACACACTCCTCATCAGCAGCGTCGTGTACTTATTTGGCGCGCCGGTGTTAGTACTGGCTTACATCTTGGCCATTGTCCCCTACTCTTTCGATCGCGGACCAACCCTCGGCTACATCACAACGCTCGCCTCGACCTTTGGTTTTCTCGTCGCGAGTTGGGGGTACAGTATCGCGCATCCAACGCTGGCGGCACCGTGGCCCCAAGTACTGTTGGCCGCTGTGCTTTTGATGGTCGTGTCACAGCAAGTCATTCGCATGCCCTCGCGCTTGATCAGGCGTATTCGTCGTACGCGTGAGCGTATGGCACAGGTGGAGCGCGGTGATTTGCGCGCGCGCGCTGATGCACGGTATCACGATGAATTGGGTTTTCTTGAGCGCAGTTACAACGGCATGCTCGATGAACTCACGTTGCTCATCGACACCACACAACGCGAAGCCGAAGAACTGGCTGCCGTGGCGATTCAAGTGCATAGTGCCGCCAGCATATTGCAGCGCCGTGCGGGCGACGTCGCAACCGGCGCGCACGAACTCAGTGAAGAGATTGGACACGCGCGTGGTCGGGCCAGCGAAGGCGTTGTTGCCGGGCATCAAGCGCGTCAGACGGCTGATGCAACGCGGGTCAAAGCCGATGTGATGGCGCAAGAAGCACACGCGGTTGATCACGCGGCATCGGTGAGTCGAGAAGCGATCGAGCGAGCGTCGCAAACGTTGGTGCGCGTTGGACACGATGTCGATGCCTCCGCGGCCCGTGTGCGCCTCCTCGCGCCCGCATCCGAACGCGTCGGCGATTTTGTCGCGACCGTGTCCCGCATTGCCCGACAGACCAATTTGTTAGCCTTGAATGCCGCCATCGAAGCGTCGCGCGCTGGCGATCAAGGGATGGGATTTGCTGTTGTTGCTGATGAAATTCGGAAACTCGCGAGCGAGAGTGCGCTAGCGGCAAAGGTGATTGCCACCACTGTGCAGCGCGTGCGCGAGGATATTGACGGAGCGGTGGGATCGATGGACACCACGGCGCGGGAAGTGGCGGGTGCTGGCACTATTGCACGCGATGCCACGCGTGCGCTGAGTGCGATGGTGGATGGCATCACGCGCATTGCGATGCACAGCGATGAAGTTGCCGCGTTGGCGAATACACAGGCGATGCTTTCTACCGGAGTCGCCGAAGCGTTCGATGCGCTTGACGGCTCCGCAGAACGTGCGGTGGATGGCGGTCGACGTGCTGCGACAGCATCAGCGGCGCAGCGCACGAGCATCGATGAGTTGTCGCGCAGCGCGGCACAGCTCTCACAAACCGCCGCACGCATGCGCGCGGTGGTACTGCGGCATACAGCGGAATTTGCCGTGACTGGTGTGATCGCTGACGTTGCTGAGCGCGCTCCGATAGTTGCGCGTGTGGACGGCGCGGCGCTGTCGCGCGCGGCGGCCTGACGTAGTTGGAGCACTGCGGTTACCCGCGCAACACACTCCACTGTGGCGTGGCCGTACTGGGAAATACTGAGGCCGGGATTTTCAAAAAGCCGCGGTGAACGACCACGCGGTGATCTGCAGCTCGTCCGAGTCAGCGGGAAACATTCGGCGACGCCGTAGTGTGGACGCGTAGTCGGAGAAGTGGATCGCGCGCGGCACGTTCTGCAGTTGGGGGCAGCTCGGTCGGAGCGCCCGCTTGACGCACGTCATCTGGTCAAGCGATGCGGGCCGTTGCCGTGGTACACCGGGACAGTCGTGACGAGGCCAGCTTTGTGCGCGATGGCGTCGCAAATCTGGTACGGGATTTCCCTTTCACTGCTCCGGTGCTCGCGCACGCGCTACACCGACAATCTCCGGCAGCATGGTGTTTCTGAGAAACACGTTCCCCTCATCCAGATCGACCATCGAACATAGGCATGGACCAAAACGGACGCCAACGGCCCTTGCGTGGGCTTGCTCTCGACATCGACAAGAGCGGCAAGTTGCCATGTACCTGTTACCGCAGCATAGTGTACCGCGCGACCGAGTGACCATGCGCGAGTCATGGGAGGATTTTTCAGGTGCGTCGAACCACGGAGGTCAGTTTGCTGAACCGCAACACGCAGGACTTCACGCAGCGGGCACGCACGGCAACGCGCCGGCACTTGGCAAGACGGCTAGTCCCGATGTTGACGGTCGGCGGCAGCGCCGCATGCACCAATCCATTTTCCAGCGGCGATTGTGTGGCCCTTGGTGTGGCGGGGGTCTCGGCGAACATGGTGGACGCTGCGACGAAGCGGTCCCCGGCTTCACCGCCAACCATGCGACTCACCGAAGGCACGTACGTGGAGAACGACACCGGCGTGCTGGGTGGCGCAGATGCGGTGCGGCTGAGCGGTGCGGTCGAACGCCCTGGGCGGTATCACGCGTTGTATGAGGCAAACGGCTATCAGCCGCTGCTCCGTGAGAATCTTGTCGTACGGCGCAGCGGCAAATGCAACTATCTGCAGCCGGTCTCGCTAAACATCGAGTTGGTACGCTCGAACGAATGAATCGTTGCTCGCCGCGCGCGTGCGCCTCGACGGGTCGTACTCGTTCACGCTCGGTCGTGAGGCACAGTGGAGCGTGAGCTACGTGTCGGGCGCGCCGCACGGCGTGTCGGCCCAGCTCCCGGAGCCGATTCGTCGGCGCGGGCGCAGGCACGCGCAGCCGCCCAGTTTTTCGGGGACCTGCCACCGATCCCCGTGGTGGTGATGCAAGGCGGGGAGGACGTCGAGATCACGGGCGCCCAACGTCAAGCGCTCGGTGCCCTCATGGGCCGGTGGCAGGCGAGTATGACCCGGCTTTTTGCCGACGCCCGCTTCTTTGAGGAGGCGATCCAGATTTTCGCCGAGATTACGCGGGTGCTGACGGCCGACCAGATCGAACGCCTGCCGGAAGGGATCCAACGACTCCTCAACCCGCGCTGCCTCCGGTTTTTGGCCACCCAAGACGCGGCGACGGGATGAGGCATGCTGTTGCGTGGTCGCGTCGGCGCCGCGCCGTTGCGGGTCTCGCCGCCGGCGTGCTCGCCGCCTGTACGTCTCCACCCGCAGTAGACCGGGCGCCCGGAGGCGCGAGCGATCGCGCGACCGCGCCCGACAGTGGCGTCCTCCGCGATCCGCAGGGGGAAGCGCATTGGATTTCGGTCGTTGAGCGGGGACAGGTCCGGGTGATCGTGGAGCGCGTCGCGCTCTTCGGCGCGTTGACTGGCGAGCGCCGCTACACGTTCGACACCCTCGGGACCTTGCGCCAGCTCACGGAGCGCATCGGCGGCGTGCCGGGGCCGGCGCACGTCTCGCTGGTCGAGTTTCGTGCGGGCGTCCCCGCGCTCGCAACGCGCGACATCGATGGGACCCCCGCGCCCTTCGCGCGCGAGGAAATGCTCCGATTGCAGACGCGCGGCTACGCACTCTTCGACTCCGCCCATCGCGCGGCCGCGCATTGATCGCCACATCGGCGCTGCTCGCCCGCCGTTCAGCCCCTGTGCGCCGTGGCGGCCGCGCGCGAGCGCACCGCCCGTTCCGGCGCAGCCGGCGACTCGGCCTGCGTCGCGATGACGCGTTCCAAGGTCCGCGCGACCGTCGCGATGATGCCGCCCGCGCGGAGCGCACGGGACGGCCGACGACAGTACCGCATCAGTTGTTTGCGGAGGGCGCACGGGCTCGCGAACTGCAGCATTTTTGCGACTTTCGTGAGCGCGCTCCGATGGTCACGCGTGTAGACGTTACCCGCGCAACACACTCCACTGTGGCGTTGCAGTAAACGGTTCAAAACGCAACAACGTGTCGCGGTAGGGCACCACAAGATCTTGTCGCATGCGCTCCAACATGCTCACCCCATCAAACCGTCTCCGAAATTCCACCGCGGTGCATCCGAGCACCGTGTGCACGTGCCGAGAAAAGCTTTGTGGCGACGAATATTCGAGATGATTGGCGACGTGGGAAATACTGAGGCCAGGATTTTCAAAAAGCCGCGCTGCACGAACTAAGCGTGCAGCGGCGAGATAGCGTTTGGGGGCGGGAAGTTTGGCTCGAAAGAATCGGCTCATGAACGTGCTGGGTATGACGCCAGCGCCGCGCGCGAGTTGCCGAATGGTGGTGACGCGTGGCGAGGCGAGAAAGAGACAGTCGAAAAAGCGAGCGCAGTCATCGGGCACGCCTTGCAAATCTTCGCGCAGGCGCGCGATGGCCAACCGTTCAATGGTTTCGCCTCGCTCACTTGTGACCAACTGTCGCAATTCGCGCCATCCTTTCGGATCACGCACGTCGACAAGCGCGCGTACGCCTTGCTGACCCAGCGCAAGCAAGGATTGCGTAGTGCGCGGTTCGGTGGTGGTGAGTAACGCGACGGCCGGAACGCACGGAAATTCACGGACGAGGCGCGCCATCTGTGTTGCATGTTGTGTCTGGTAGCGTGATACCGAAACCAAGACCGCCGACACGCGGCGTGTGCGCAGATCCACGAACAGCTCCTCGAGACTTTCGCGATGCACGGCGGTGTAGCAGCCCTCACCCGCCGCGTCCACGCGCCCGCGTTCGCTTGGCGTGAGAAACGTCGCGACGGCGCTATCGCCGATTGGGGGGCGCAGCGATGACGTGATAGGTCGTGCGGAAACGGGCGATGCAGGGGCCATGATTACATCTCCAGCAATTTGCGTGGATGACGGACGAGCGGGATCGACCATGGCGATGCTACATGGTGGTGTCATCACGGCGTCACTCGCATGCGACAACAAACCCGGAGCGGTCGGCTGTATATTGCGGCACGGGAACGTCGTCGGCCGGACGGTCGCGACGAGGAAGGCTCAGGCCGGAATCGCCGAGGAAAGTCCGGGCTCCATAGGGCAGGTTGCCAGGTAACGCCTGGGCACACGACGCGCGAGCAGCGTGTGACGGACAGTGCAACAGAAAACAAACCGCCGTAGCGAAAGTTGCGGTAAGGGTGAAATGGTGGGGTAAGAGCCCACCGCGTCATCGGTAACGATGATGGCAAGGCAAACCCCAGCCGGAGCAAGGCCAAATAAGCGGTGAGAGACGGCCCGTCTCGACCACAGCGTTGCAAGACGCTGAGCCGCGGGTAGGCTGCTAGAGCGTTCGAGTGATTGAACGCCGAGAGGAATGACCGTCCGACGTACGCAAGTGCGTCGACAGAACCCGGCTTACAGGCCGGCGACCGCCCCGTACTCCTGTGTCGTTATGCGTCGCGATCATCGTGTGCTGTCATTTGTAATAAACGCGTGCACGGGCGCTGTGCTCGCCTGCAGCGCGGCTTCGTGTGCTCGTCCAATAGCGCCGCGCGTTATACCGCCAGTTGTGCTCGCACCCACGCCGGCGCCAATGGAAATCGCCTCGGTGCTCACGCTGATTGCCGCCGAGGTGCGTGATGCGCGCTACGACGCGCGGTCGATCGCTCGCGTGACGAGCGATAGCGCGGGACGACCAATTGAACAAAGCATTACAACATCAGGAATCGTGACCGTCGCCCTGCAACGCTCGGCCGACGGCGCATTTCGTGGCGGTGGACGCGTGGATTCCTTCACGGTGCAAGCGGCCGAAACGGCGATGCATCTCGACTCCGTCTTTTTTGATGCGGTCCTTGATGCGACAAGTCTTCGCGTGGTGACGCGGCCGTTACTGGCCAACGAGTGTGACCGTGCAGAAACGAGTGCCACCGCGTTGGCGCGCGAAGTTTTGTTGCGCATTCCTGGCAGCGTGCAGGTGGGTTCGCGATGGATGGACAGTACCATTGCGTTGGTCTGTCGATCCAGCGTGCCGATCGCCGTGCGCACCATCAACGACTATGTCGTCGAACGCATCGACAGTCGCGAGAAGAACGCCATGGTGCATGTGCGTCGTGCGTTTACCGTACGCATGGATGGCAAGCTCGTGTCACCGTGGCGACCGCTCGAG
>JAYTTR010000249.1:0-7442 GCA_043744935.1 Gemmatimonadaceae bacterium | reverse complement strand
AAGCGCTTGGCGAATACCCGGTTCGTCGTCGATTACGAGAATGCGCAAAGGGCTCATGTGGGTCTAACGGATGGTCGAAGGGAATCTCTGGTACGCATACACGCCAGTCTGCATACCCGCCGATACGCATACCCGTGCCACGCGAAGAATGCACCCA
Organism: Gemmatimonadaceae bacterium; assembly: GCA_043744935.1. Classification (GTDB taxonomy): domain Bacteria; phylum Gemmatimonadota; class Gemmatimonadetes; order Gemmatimonadales; family Gemmatimonadaceae; genus Gemmatimonas. Next base: position 7,285 of record JAYTTR010000249.1, on the reverse strand, counting down.
CTCCGCGGGGCAAACCAGCCGTTTGGGTTACGGGACCGCTCTATACAAGGTGACACGTCCATTCATCACACGCACATCACCGACGGCCGGTGGAAGTGGCAACGGGATCGCGCTGTTCGCGAGCGTATCCTTCGACGTTGTGCGTCTGAACGATTGCAGCACGGTTGGAATGAGACGCGTCGGCACGTCGATCCCTTTCAGTCGCACGTCGCGAATGCGAAACTGTGCGAGGCCGGGACGCACAACGTCGAGTGTGCCACCCAGTTGCACAGTATCACGTGTGCCGAGTGCCGATCCAATGAGTGCGCCGATAGCGCTGTTGCCTGCAAAATCGCGCAACTCGACGACGGCGCGGACCAATAGTTCATCACCGCGAATCGCAATCTGCGCCCGCCTTGCGGAACTTGGTAATTCTCGTTGGAGACCCGAAATCAGCAGGCTCGCCAACTCCGCTGCGGTCAGCGTGACGAAGGCGGGACCGCCGCGACGGCTGAGTTGTCGCAGCGCGTCCACGTTGCCCGTCGGTGCATCTTCGAGCGTCATCCACGCGACTGGGCGGGCCCGCTCGTTGTCAGCGCTATTGGGCGTGCGCAGCGACGTTGCGCCTTTGCTCACTTGATCGCGCAGTGTCGATCCCGCGCGCTGTGCCGATCGCTTGAGGTCGGTCGGTACTCGATCACCGTACATCGACCAGGCGATGACGCCACCGACAGCAACCACCGCGAGACATCCGATGCGGGACAGACAACCCATAATGATGCGGAGCGAGAGGGAGCAAAGAAAATCGCGTGCTCCGGCAAGCTAGTGCCGTTGTTGTTGATCGATAGGCGTGGCTCACGTCGTGGTGGTGGATTCTGTGTCGGGCACCACAGGGCGGTAGCGCAGCGCCTCGCCAATGTGCGCACGCGTCACCGCGTCGAGATCATCGAGATCGGCAATTGTACGCGCGACGCGCAAGACACGGTGATACGCCCGCGCGGACAAGCGCAGTCGATCTGCCGCGCGAACGAGCAGTGCGCGCGCGTCGCCATCGAGGCGTGCTGCGGGCGCAACCAGCCGCAACGGTGCTGATGCATTCGTGATTCCTACCTGAAGCGAGTGCGCCGCACTTGCGTCCGTGTGCGTGTAGCGCGCGCGTTGGCGGTCGCGCGCGCGGATCACACGATGGCGCACCACAAGCGAGCGCTCCGCCGATTCGTGCGACGCTAACTGCTCTGGTGGTACGCGTTGTACGGGCACGTGTAAATCGATGCGATCGGCAAGTGGTCCCGAGAGACGCGCGCGATGTCGCTCTAGTTCGGCCACGGTGCACCGACAGTGTCGATCATCGCTGCCCGCGTAACCGCACGGACACGGATTGCTTGCGGCAATGAGCGAAAACCGCGACGGAAAGCGGATGGCGCCGAGTGCGCGTGCGATGACCACGACGCCGTCTTCGAGTGGTTGGCGCAGCGCCTCGAGCGTACTGCGAGGAAAGAGTGAAAGTTCGTCGAGAAAGAGCACACCACGGTGCGCGAGACTTACTTCACCAGGTCGAGGCCAACTGCCACCACCGACGAGCCCTGCAGTGGAAATGGAATGATGTGGCGCGCGAAATGGACGATGTGGTCGCGACGCAAACGGTGCACCAGAAGTGGGCAGCAATCCCGCGACCGAATGAATGGCCAGCACTTCGAGCGCTTCATCGTCATCGAGCGGCGGCAGGATACCGGGCAGTCGTCGCGCGAGCATGGTTTTGCCGGCGCCCGGCGGACCATGCAGCAGCAAATTGTGCGAACCCGCTGCAGCGATTTCGAGGGCGCGCACGGCCATCTCTTGTCCCACCACATCGCCCAATTCTGGCGTGTCGAGCACCGGCGGTACATCGGATCGTCGTCGTGTTTCTGCACGCAGCAAACTGCCACGTAATGCGGCCACCAGTTCGCCTAACGTGCGTGGTGCCGTCGCGCGCGACAGCGGCACGCGCAACGCTTCTTCCAGATTGTCCGGTGGGACGATGAGCAGTGCATCACTGGTCGCCGCAACGTGCCGCGCCACAGCAAGCACACCGCGCACGGCGCGCAGTTGCCCATCGAGACCGAGTTCTCCAATCGCGCACACGCCCTGCAACGCTTCCAACGGCAGCTGTCCACTGGCGGCGAGCAAAGCGAGGGCGATTGGCAGATCAAATGCAGTTCCTGTTTTCGGTGTGTCGGCAGGTTGGAGGTTGACCGTGATCCGTCGCGGCGGAATGACAAACCCCGAGTTGGCCAACGCCGCCCCGACGCGGTCGCGGCTCTCCTTCACTGCAGTCGCGGCAAGCCCAACGAGCGTCCACTGCGGTAGCCCGTTGGCTACATGCACCTCAACAACGATATCGAGGGCGTCAATTCCGAGGACGGCGGCGGAGGCAGCGGCGGCAAGCATGGAGTGAATGTGCGTGCGCGGCATGTGGCTGCCTTCATCGTTTCATTTCACTGTTGATTGTTTTCGCGCAGCTTCTGTACTTTGCCTCTTCAAATGCGACAATGGAATCTCTGCTCTCTTTAGGACTCTATCATGACGTCACGAAGTTCTTGTCTGGACGTCCGCAGTTCGGTGATCGGTGCCGTGATGGTCGCGGCGTTCTGCTTGAGTTGTTCGTCGCCGTTAGATGTTACGACGTACCCCGCAACCGCGGTCGTGTACGGGATCGTTCGTGATGTGTCTGACCATCCTGTCGTCGGCGTTTACGTCGTGGCGCAGGTGTGGACAATTGGGTGCGGCACGCGAATTTCTAGCGCATCATCCGTTGTGAATCCCATCACGGACGGTGCCGGTCGCTACTCAATTCTCATGCAGCTTCCGACGGCGGACGGACGATGCGTTCGGCTTCTCGCAGCGAGGGCACCTCGCGCTGACAGCTTAGTGCGTTCGCTTCCCGAGGTGTCCTTCCGATTTGCAAACACTGATAGCGTACGCGCTGATCTCCGGTTGCCCTGAGGTGGCGGTACAACTTTTCAAGTAGCAGCACAAACCCAAACGAGCACGATCGGCGTTTAAAGAGCTCACAATAGGGAAGTTGCGAGACGAGCGTCGGTAAACGTCAGGCGCGTCGCGAAAACCAAACTCATACGTTGGTCCAAAATGCCTTGTGATCGGATTCGCACACTCGCTGATCGGATTGGCACACCTCATGATCGGTTATTGACTGGTGTGACATGACAACGGTCGCAAGCTTCCGTTCGTACGCGTCGTGGCAATAGTACCTTTCGCGAACAAGCGGTGCCTTCAGTGTCTCAGCGAAGTCCCACGTCATCCAGAGTTTTGCGTTTTCGAAACACTGCGCCGAGCGAGAAAATTGCGCTGACAGCGCGGTTGCGTTTGTCATTCGGCGTGGCCGTCACCATGTCATTCTGCGGCCTTCATTCGAAGCTGGACGCGCAACCCAGTCGCACCTCTCGACTTGCGGTGTCAACTGCGGCACGTATCTCTTATTGTAAGTTTGCCACCATAGTTGAGTCGTCAGCGGGAGGTGGAGGATCACCAAGGCAATGATCTATTTTTGAACGAGCCCATGCGCGATCTTGGGCACAAGGACTACACCGTGGCCGTAATATCGACGCCCTTCACAACCTTGAGTCAGCAGGGTATCGGAATCTCAATAACGTCTGCCGATTGGGCGAGATCCGCCGCGACGAACGATACGAACTGACTTATTACCACGTATCTGATGGAGCGTTTTCGATGATTGCACTTAAGACAGTCGTTGGAATTCTGACAGTTGGGATGCTACTCGCTGTTGGTGATGTCCTCGAGGCGCGCACCACTTCGTCCGGCACTCTTGATGAAGAGGCGCCGATGCTCTGTCCGCCTTTCTTTAGCGTGAACGCCCGCATTGTTGAAGGTTTTTATTGGGCGAATTTTGTCGGCGTCACAATGTTTCGAACCGATCCGTTTATATTTACCACCAATCATTACGCCGCAAACACGTGGCCGGCATCGACGGATGAGCATTGGATTTGGGTAGGTGCAGGCGGGACATATACATGCTCAGTCTTCACATTACCGATTGTCGGCACCTTTTATTTCCGTAGGATTGTCGGAAGGTATGAAGGAGTTTTAGTGCCGAACCCGAGTGATCCCTTTCCGGATGATCCTCATGGAATGGTCTCGTTCGCGCAAAACGGGACGAGCGGTGGCTACGCGTACTCCACGTCAATTTCCTCCAATAGTTTCACGACCACATGCTACCTGACGGACTGGTATACGAACGGAGTGTACACCGACACTACCGTGGATTATTGCATTCAGAACATATAGGTCTCCAACCTGACGAGACGATCATGACGACAGGAAGAGTCGGAAAGGCTTTCGCTGCGGTGTTGTTTTTATCTGGCTGTGGTGATCAGGCGGCAACGTCCACACGAGGGATGCATACGGAAACGCGAGCCGCATACGTCGACTCACTCTTAGCGATGTTAAGGCCGAACGGTCTCGTGGCTGGTAGCCCGACGGTGAATTCATCGGTGCTCATCGCGAAATCTGATTCTGGATCTGCGATCTCCAACATGACCACAGTAAATATCAAGAGCTTGTCAGCAATCGAGGTTAGCCACATGGACAAAATTCGACAGGCGTGGGAGAAGCCCATTATTGTCGTGAGTCAAATCGGACTCCGTGAGTCGTTCGCCGTGGTCCATCGTGAGAACGGCGCCGGCGCGGACACAGTCTTTCTTGCAGCCTCACAACTGCGCCCAGAATTCCTTGATCTCGCTGTTAAGGGCGTGGGAAGGGCTCGCACAACCAGTAGCTTGGCCGGCAAGGCGTCAAAGGTCAACATTGGAACACGCGTACGAGGTGGTCTGCCTGACTCTTGGAGAGCGAAGCTTGCCCAGACGGTTCTGGAGTTGTACAGCGCCCCCCCCGGAAGTTCTGCAACGCTGCTGGTTTTTCGGCCTCTGAATCCTATGTAGTCTCCCGAAATTTGCCCACTCCGTATCGTGGACCTGTCGTTAGACAGGTGGAATTCACCTTCTCCCTTCGTCAAGCAACCTATTCTGCCTATCACAACTAGTTGTCTTGTTTGACGAGACCCCAAACTCTGATCCAATAGTTTTGTCAGTCGGTGCTTTGGTATTGTAGCACGGTGTTCTGCTGGTGTCTGTTGGCAAACTTATTGGGGGTACATCCCGTGAGGCCGCTGTGCGGTCGCACGTTGTTGTAGTCGAGACGAAATGCTTCGATCGTGCGCTGGGCGTCCGTCAGGCCGACGAACCAGCTCGCGTTCAAGCACGCATCGCGCAATCGCCCGTTGAAGCTTTCGATGAAACAATGCTGCACGGGCTTGCCTGGCTCGATGAACTGCACGGTCCCGCCGTGCTGGTGCGCCCATTGATCCATCGCTGCGCTGCGAAATTCTGGTCCGTTGTCGCAGACCATGACCTCCGGGTATCCGAGGACCTGCGCCACGCTTTGCAGTGCACGCACGATCCGGTCACCGGGTAAGGATCGATCGACGGCGTCACGAGACACTCGCGACTTAAATCATCAACGACGGAGAATGCGCGGAACGTGCGACCATCCGCCAACGCGTCGCTGACAACGTCCATGCTCCAGCGAATATTGGGCCTGATCGGCACAATGCGTGGCACGCGCGCGACGGCGACGCGGTTGCGTGGGCGGCGACACACCGACAGCCCTGCCTCGCGATAGACTCACTGCACGCGCTTGCGATTCACCGGCATACCTTCACGGCGTAGCACGCGATACAGGCGACGGTACCCCCAGCGGGGGCGCAGCACCGCCAGTGTCTGCAAGCGCTCCCGGATCACGGCATCGTCGGCTCGCCGCGCCCTGTAGCGTTGCGACGAGCGCGAAAAGCCGGTGAAGCGGCACGCGTGTCAACGCCAATTGAAATTGCACACGTTGTCAGGAAGATGATGCGAGTTCGTTAGGTCTCCTTGCGACTGGTGCCGCGGGCGGGTGAGGGAGTGGGTGCGGCGCTCTCCATGGCGCTGGTGACGGCCGTCCGCCGCTGCTCGGACGTCACCACTGTTTTCCCAACAAGTCGATTGAGCGCTTGATCGGCCACCAACCGCTTCAGCTGCCGATTCTCTTCCTCGAGCGCCTTCAATCGCTTCGTCTCGTTGGCGTGCATGCCGCCGTACTTCGTCTTCCATCGGTACAGCGTCTGCTCGGTCACGCCATGCGTTCGCACGAGATCTACGACCTTCGCCCCCGCATCCCACTCCGTGCAACACCGCGATGATCTGTTCGTCCGTAAACCGGCTTTTCCGGATCCGTCCTCCTGGTGAGGACTGACATAATATCTGGATCAGCTTTCGGGGGTCACGTCATGGTGGCTCGCGCGGGTCGGCATCGTAAAAAGGTTCGCGAATTAACAGTTGACTTCTGGTTCGTCCGCTGCCCGAGCGACGGAGACAGCACGCTCCAATCAAACCTGCTGCGATTTTGGTACGGGCTGCTTTAGGATCTCACTTCTGCTGAGGTGTGTCCCAAGTCTATATCAAATTCAGGGGGTGCCTCCATACTCCGGCGTTGAACCCAACCAGGAGTCGCGCTTAAGTACAAAGCTATCAGAGGTGGTCCGGCAAGTCGTGACCGTCGATCACGCTCAACATTGGTCGGAAAAGCCAAGTGTCGAGCGCTTGTGAAACTGTCCTTCGATGCGACAAGGTCAGCAGTGCTGAACGCTAACTACGTCTGCTTGCGGAAGAAGTGAATGGCGGCATTCAGAGCGTCAATCGCGCGTTGAACAACGCCCCCGTCCGCGAACCGCACCTCCATGGTGCGCCCAGTGATGGGCCGACTCTCCGCCGGTCCGACCAGAGATAATGTCTGCGGGCCGGTTAAACGCCGCGTCTCCGCGCGCGCGAAAGGCAGTGATACGCCGCCGTGCGTGAGCAGTTGCGCGCCCACGCCGACCGCTTCGCGCAAGAGGCCGAGCAGCAGGTGTTCGGTCCCCACGTACGAATGGTTGAAGTTTCGCGACTCGGCCATCGCGTATTCAAGCACTTTCTTTGCTTGTGACGTATACGGTCGCACCAGTCCGCTCGCTGAGGGAGCGGTGCCCGGAGACACTCGTGCGTCGAGCTCGTTGCGCATCGCATCGATATCGACATGCGCCGCCGCGAAGATTGCCGACGGCACCCCGTCACGTTCCCGCAACAAGCCAAGCAACAAATGCTCGGTGCCGACATACGTGTGCTGTCGCGCTCGCGCTTCCTCGACGGCCGACGTGAGCACATGTGGCAGCCGTTGACTCAACTGGTAGCCGCTCAAGCGAGGTTGCCCCAATTTAGTG
>JAYTTR010000248.1:0-7443 GCA_043744935.1 Gemmatimonadaceae bacterium | reverse complement strand
GTCGCTCGGCAGCGAGGTGAAAGCCGAAGGACGGCTGCGCGTTGGTGACCTCGTCGCCATTTATGCGGGGCAGAGTGAGTTGCTTTCACCGTTTGCCGCACGCGATCCGATGTCAGCGAACTTTCGAATTCAAGGATATGAATCGCGTACTGGCAGTCATCAACAGTTTCTGCTCGTGCAGTCGCCGCAATTGCATCATATCCCGCAGGATCTGACGCTTGAAGCAGCAGGTTCCTATATCCTGAATCTCGGCACCATTGTTCGCGCGCTGTTTACGACGCTGCGTCTCGAGCCCGGACGCACAATGTTTGTTGAGGGCGCCGCGACTGGTACCGGACTCGAAGCGTTGAAGAGTGCAGCACGACATGCATGTCGCGTGACCGGCATGGTATCATCGGACGAACGCGCCGAGGTCGTGCGCCTCAACGGTGGCTGTGGTTCGATCAATCGAACCGCCGATGGCATTCGTGATTGCTTCACGATGGTGCCGAACAAGGCCGCAGAGATTGCGGTGTGGGAAAAGGCAGGGCAACCGCTGCTCGATGCATTTCGCGTGCAACACGATGGTCAACTCGCCGACTATGTCGTTTCGCACGCTGGCGAACAGGCGTTCCCGCGCTCATTTCAACTGCTCGCCGAGGGTGGCGCGCTCACGTTTTACGGCGCATCCTCCGGTTACCATTTTACGTTTGCCGGTAAACACGGGACCGCGACTCCCTTGGATATGCTCCGACGTGCTCGACTACGCGCTGGCGAGGCGGTGCTCGTGTACTATGGCGCCGGTCTTGCCAACGGCGAGTTAGTCGACATCGCGGGGCTTGAAGCTATCGAAGCGGCTGCGGCGATTGGTGCGCGATGCTGCGTCGCCACGCGCACCGATGCGCAGCGCGAATTTGTGCAATCACTTGGGTTCGGCGATGCGGTGCGTGGTGTTCTCGCCATCGAAGAGTTACTGCGACGGAGTGGCGGCGAATTTGAATGGCCGGACACGATGCCCTCCCTTCCGGATGTGCGTCGCGACAGCGCTGCGTTTCGTGAGGTAGTGCGCGCTTTTCAGGAACGCACAATCAAACCGTTTGGCAATGCCGTTGGGCGCATTTTGCGTTCGGCGGACAATCCACGCGGAGCACCTGAGCTCATCGTCGAGCGGGCAGGACATGACGCGTTAGCCGTGTCCACGTCGCTCGTGCAACCGTTCACCGGGCGCGTCGTCTACTTCGAGTCGATGCACGGACATCGTTACAGTTTTTACGCGCCGCAGGTGTGGACGAGACAGCGCCGCATCCTCATGCCATCCGCAAGCATCCTGGGCACCCACTTGAGTAACGCATACGAAGTGACGCGCATGAACGAGATGATCGACGCCGGTTTGTTGGAAGTCACACCGCCGACGGTGGTGCCGTGGAACGATCTTCCCAACGCGCATCAAGCGATGTGGGACAATCGACACGCGGGCGCCACGTATGTGGTCAATCACGCACTGCCAGCGCTGGGGCTACGATCCGTCGATCAGCTTTACGAAGCATGGGCCGCGCAGGAACGAGTCAAATGAGCGACTTACAAGCAACGCAGGGCGCTGATGCAACGGGCACGAAAGATCGACGTCGTGCACCGCGCGGTCGTCTTGCTGGAAAGATCGCGCTGATCACCGGCGCGGCAGGTAACATCGGTACGGAAATTACGCGTCGCTTTCTCATGGAAGGAGCGACGGTAGTCATGACTGGTCGCGACAAGAAAAAACTTGAGGCGGCGAAGTCCGCCCTGCGCGAGAGTTTGCATGTGTCTGCGTCGCGCATCGTGACGCTGCCCATGGACGCTTCTGAACCCGGGCAAGTACGCGTTGCGATCAACGACCTTCTTGCTCGTGTCGGTCGCATTGACGTCTTGGTCAACAATGCGGGCACTGCCGGACCCAAGTGTCGTTTGCAAGATCTTCCACTTCTGCCGCACGAACTCGAACTGCTGAAAGAACGTGGAATTGTCGAGACCGAGACCGTAGGCGCTGCCGCACGCAACCTGCTTGGCCTCACTTGGAATCTCGTTCGTGCGCTCGCTCCGCATCTCGAGGCCGGCGCAACGATTATCAATGTCTCAACTATTTTTTCGCGCACTCAGTATTACGGCCGATCCGCGTACGTCGTTCCGAAAGCCGCCTTGAATGCGTTTTCTCGTGCGCTGGCTTCAGAGCTTGGTCCTCGAGGAATCCGCGTTAATACGGTCTTCCCAGGCCCGATCGAATCGCCTCGCATTCGTACTGTATTTGCAGCCATGGACAAGCTGCGCAATGCCGAGAATGGTTCAACGGCGTCTGATTTTCTCGGACTGATGACGCTTGCGCGCAATCCAGCAGTGCAAGCTGCCGCTGACGCTGCCGCATTGATTGCCGGCGCGCCGTCGACAACAGTGGCGCCAAGTAACGGATTCCCCACGGTTGCCGACGTTGCGAACACGATCGTTTTTCTCGCGAGTGAAGAGTCCGCGGCGATCAACGGACACAATTTTGAAGTGACGCACGGCATGTCCGTGCGCGCTGAGTCGCGCAGCACATGGGTCTCACGTCCTGAGCTGCGCACCGTGGACGGAACTGGCGTGCGCGTACTGGTTGCTGCCGGCGATCAAGTCACCGACGCGATCGCGATCGCGCGTGTGCAAGCGGGATGCGGTGCAGAAGTGCGATTGACGTTCGGCTCTGAAGAGGGCGTGCGTGCGGCTGTAGACGCGTTGGGCATCGATGCAGGGGATGAACGAATTAGTGTGTCGCTGTTGGATCGTACGCGTCCCGCAACGGTGCAGGAGTTCTTTGATCAACTCACCGCCAGTGGTGAGCAATTGCAGACAGCTATCGTGTTGCCAGCATATGGCGCCTGGCGCTTCCGTGGCCCGTTCTGCACGCTCTCCGATGCCGACGTCGATGCATTTATTGATGGCGAGCTCGTTGGCATGATGGCGATCGTGCGCGCGTTAACGCGAACGTGGCAATCCGGTACTGCACTGCGCACCGCGCCGCGCGTCGTGTTCTTGTCCAACGGCGATGACGGGCACGGCAATGTGTATGGTGATGTGCTGCGCGCTGCGACTGAAGAACTGTGCCGCGTGTGGCGCGATGAGTCAGAGGTGCAAGCGAAGGCTGGTGAGCGTCGGTTTGTCGAATGGTCAAATCAGATCATTCGTTGGGGCAATCGTGAGGCAGAGGACGTTCCGTTTGCGGCGGGTCAGGCGGCGCGGTTGTTGTACACGCGTCGCCGTATTCGTCAGGTCAATCTCTATTTGCCCGCCTCTATCGTGGAAGCCACCGGCTCACGACGCGCGATCTTCGGTTGGATGGAGTCGTTGATGGGGCTCCACCTTGGCAAGGTGGCGCTTATCACCGGCGGCTCAGCCGGTATTGGTGGACAGCTCGGCCGACTTTTAGCAATTGCCGGTGCGCGTGTCATGCTCGTTGCTCGTCGCGAATCCGAATTGAAGGACATGCGTGCGTCCGTGGTGCGGGAGCTGGAAGATATCGGATACTATGAGGCACAGGATCGCGTGGCGATTCTTCCGAATATTGACGTGTCTGACGAAGCATCGCTCGCGGCTGCCGTCGACGCGACGCTCAAAACGTTTGGACGCATCGACTATTTAGTCAACAATGCCGGCGTCGCTGGCGCGGAGCAGATGGTGGTAGACATGGACGTGAATGCGTGGCGCAGCACGCTCACCGCCAATCTCGTGTCCAATTATTCACTGATCGAAAAAGTAGTACCGATCATGAAGAAGCAGGGCAGTGGATACATTTTGAATGTGTCGTCGTATTTTGGTGGTGAGAAATACGTGGCCGTACCGTATCCAAATCGCGCGGATTATGCGGTGTCGAAAGCGGGACAACGCGCGCTCACGGAAAACCTCGCGCGATTTGTCGGTCCGGAAATTCAAGTGAATGCGATTGCCCCCGGACCCGTGGATGGTGATCGTTTGCGGGGCGTTGGCGGCAAGCCCGGATTGTTTGAACGTCGCGGTCGGCTCATTCTGGAGAATCGGCGCCTGAACAGCCTCTATGCCGCTGTGATTGAATCACTGCGTGCTGGTGCGCACGTGGGCACCATTCTCGAGCAGGTAGCCAGCAATGACGCCGCAGCGTTAGCCATCGATGCAGACGTACCTGCACCTATTCGCGTATTTTGCGAAAGGATGCTGCGGGCAGGTCGTGCGACGGAAGACGACGCATCGAGTGGCCGCTTCTTGATGCACCGCGCGATTGCGCAACGCTTGATTGCGCGTCTCAAGCTCGCTGGCCGTTTCCTGAACGAGACGGACAATGGTGCGCGTTTTGGCGACGCGTGGTTGCAAGCAGTGCCTGCGCCGCCAGATCCGTTTCTCTCGCGGGAGGCAATTCTTGGCGAGGCAAAAAAGATCGGTCAGGGTGTGCTCGGCATGCTTCACTTGCGCAACATGCCAACCGAGGTTGAAGTCGCGCTCGCAACGGTCCTGTTTCTTTCCGATCGCGCGGTGAGCGGTGAGACGTTCCAGCCATCCGGCGGCTTGCATCAGGAACGCACAATCACCGAACGTGAACTCTTCGGGCGCGCAAAACCCGAACGGCTCGCCAAAATGCGCGGTCAAACGATGTGGTTGATTGGCGAATATCTCACGTCGCATCTTGCTCGTGCAGCGCGACTCGCGCTTGAGCAAGGCGATGTGGGACGCATCTTGCTGCTCACGCGTACGCCCGACGCTGGTCGCGATGTGCAATCCATGCTGCGCATTGTGCTCAACAGCAATCGCATTGAGAATCTCGTGGTGGGAGATGATCTCGAAGCGGGCATGGATCAAGCGCTGCAAATGGCCGGACCGCCGGCAGCGGTGGTCTCGACACCATTTACACCGCTGCCGTCGCAAATCCTGCAGGAAGCCGGTGGTCCGGCGCTGGATGCTGCGGGCTTTGCGGCGCTTGTTGAGGCGCATCTCACCCATCATTTTCGAGTGGCACGCAAGGTCTCGCTCATGGACAACGTGCGACTGGTGCTGGTATCTCCGGACGTGCCTGTGCGACCGACGCACGCGGAGTTCGCGCTCGCAAACTTCGTGAAAACCACGCTGCACGCGCTCACTGCGACGCTGGGCGTGGAGAACGAGCGGCTGGTGCACAACGTCCCGGTCAATCAAATCAACTTGACGCGCCGTGTGCGCTCGGAGGAGCCACGCGATGCTGCCGAGCAGGCCGAGGAGCAAGAACGGTTTGCGCACGCGGTGCTCCTGGCCAGCGCACCGTTGCCCGAGCCAGAGGACAGTCGCTACCGCGCGCGCATCTATCGCGGGTTGGCCATAACCGTGTAGCGCCGTTGGACGGGGCGCTCAACGAAGTGAAGTGTGGGGGCGCGCACGACTCCTCAGGGATTTATCTTTGCGAGATGTCTGACGTCATCACCCTCGCTACAGAACTACTCTCCGTCGAATCCACCACGGGCCGGGAACGGGACGCGGTGGAATTCGTGTCGCGCTGGCTCATCGCGCGTGGATGGAACGTCACCCTGCAGGAAGTGGAAACCGGACGCTCCAATGTCTGGGCCACACGTCGAGGTGGTCGTGTTACGCTGTCGACCCATCTCGATACTGTACCACCGTTCGTACCTCCACGTCTCGATGGAGATCGCCTGTACGGGCGCGGCGCGTGTGACGCGAAAGGCATTGCGGCCGCCATGATGATTGCGGCACAGAACCTCGCGGTTTCTGGCGAGGAGAGAGTCGACTTACTCTTCGTGGTTGGCGAAGAAAAGGGATCACCCGGCGCTCGTGCGGCCAATCGACTGCCGGCAACCAGTCGATTTCTGATCAATGGCGAACCCACCGAGAGTAAACTCGCGTCGGGCGGAAAAGGCGCGCAGCGCGTGATAGTCCGCGTCCGGGGTCGTGAGGCGCACAGTGCATATGCGCACCTTGGACGAAGCGCGCTCGACCCATTGCTCGAGATGCTTCCCGAATTGCGACATCTCCCGTTGCCTGTGGATCAGGTGCTTGGTGCGACGACATACAACATCGGTGTACTTCGCGCCGGCACCGAAGCCAACATTGTTCCCGGCCTCGCGGAAGCCGAGATCATGATTCGACTCGTTGGCGACGTGGTCCCGGTAAAGCAAGCGTTCGAACGCTGGGCTGGTGATCGCGCAGAGTTGGTGTGGGGATCGCACATCCCGGCGCAACATTTCCATCTCATCGACGGCTTCGAAGTCGAGGCGGTCGCATACACGAGCGATATTCCGTTGCTTGATCGCTGGGGAACGCCGCTGCTATTTGGTCCTGGTTCCATTCACGTGGCGCACACGCCGATCGAATACATCAGCGTGGCTGAACTTGAGGCCTCTGTTTCTGCCTACGAGCAAATCGTTCGCGTCCTTCTCACATGAGCAGTCCCATCACACTCCCAGAACGCTGGCCGGTTGCAGTCCTTGGCGCGACCGGGGCCGTAGGACAGGCCTTCATTCGCCTGCTGGACGGACATCCGTGGTTCGACCTCGTTGAAGTGGCGGCGTCTGTACGCAGTGCGGGGAAGAGCTATGGTGATGCAGCGCATTGGCTGGAAGGCCGCCTGACAAAGCGAGTCGCCGCACTCACCGTGTTGCCGTGTGATCCGGCACACGTGCGAGCGCCGATCATCTTTTCTGCACTCGACTCGTCGGTCGCGGGCGACGTCGAAGCGGCGTTTGCCACAGCGGGTCAGATGGTGTTGAGTAACGCGAAGAATTTTCGTATGGCTCAAGATGTTCCATTGGTCATTCCGGAAGTCAACGGTGATCATCTCGCACTCCTCGACCACCAACGGCGCGCGCGCGGGTGGCCCGGTGGCATCGTCACGAACGCGAACTGCGCGGTCACCGTTATCGCGATGGCGTTGGCGCCACTCCACACCGCATTTGGCGTACGCAAACTCTTCGTTTCGACGATGCAGGCGATCTCCGGTGCTGGCTATCCGGGTGTCCCGTCGCTCGACATCCTCGGCAACGTCATTCCGTTTATCGGTGACGAAGAGCCCAAGATCGAAACTGAATTGGTGAAGCTGCTGGGCACTTTCAGTGGCGATCATATTCATTCAGCTGATATTGTCACGAGCGCACATGCAAATCGCGTTGCGGTTGAGCATGGGCACACAGTCACGATGTCCGTCTCGTTTGACCGTCCGCCCGCGCCCGCGCACGCACGTGAGATCATGCGCGCGTGGCGCGGATGCCCAGCAGTCCACGGCCTGCCATCCGCACCATCACCGGCGCTCATCGTTCACGATGAAGACAATCGCCCGCAACCACGACGTGATGCGAACGTTGGCGGTGGTATGGCGGTAAGCGTGGGTCGCGTGCGTGCCGACAATATTTTTGATTTGCGGATGGTCGCAATGTCGCACAACGTGATCCGTGGTGCCGCCGGTGGCTCGATACTCAATGCGGAGCTACTCGTTTCGACTGGACAAAT
>JAYTTR010000247.1:0-7455 GCA_043744935.1 Gemmatimonadaceae bacterium | reverse complement strand
TTGCTCCCGACCGTAACGCCAATAGCGACCTGAACATTTAACGGCGGGCCGCTCGGGTCGCCAGGCACGCACGGCTGGGAACTGCCACCAACGTTCCTAATCCGCGTGCCGATTACATCAAGCCTCAGCGTGTTGGTGCCGGTCACGAACGCGGATTGGCCATTGTCCACACGTTTCTCGTCGATGAGAAGGCTGTTCAGCCAGTTCGTCGCTATGTCGTTCGGGATGAGGGTGTGCCTCCCGATAAGCTGGTCGTTGAGATACACGAGCACGTCATTGTCGGCTCGGATCTCGAGTTGGAGCGTCGGGACTACACCGGACGCTACATTAAAATCTACCTTGAATGAGCGTGCCCCCGGAAGCGACGCGTAGTAGTTCGACGGCACGTTCATTTTTAGATAGTCCGTGGGGCCTGCGACCGTCACGCCGATCCACTTCGAACCCCCGACCGGGGATGACCAGCCCGGATTGTAAGCGATGAGGGGAGTAGTGAGGTCGGTAGCTAGGGGTGCGCATCCCGAGGCTGGGCCGGGGA
This sequence comes from Gemmatimonadaceae bacterium, assembly GCA_043744935.1. Taxonomy (GTDB): domain Bacteria; phylum Gemmatimonadota; class Gemmatimonadetes; order Gemmatimonadales; family Gemmatimonadaceae; genus Gemmatimonas. Next base: position 6,920 of record JAYTTR010000247.1, on the reverse strand, counting down.
AAGTCGTTGACGTGGTCGCCACACCGGTGGAGAACAAGCCCATCATGGTCGTGAGCGCGCCGCAGTACTTGACGGACCCGTCGCTGACTAGCGTCGGGCCTAGCGCCCCGACCGGCGCCGAAAACGAAGGGACCACAACCGCTTTCGGCCGCAGCTGCGGCTCCGACGTTGTATCGCTACAAGCGGCGAGCCCTGCAATTGCTAGAACCGCAGCAGAAGCAACTAGTTTTAATTGCACGATCTACCTCGGGATGCTGAAAGTTGTCCTAAAAGGGAATAGAGGTGAAATCGACCAAAAGTACCATCATGGTGTCACATGAAACGCCATCTGCCGAACCAGGAAAATTGTTTCCTAGCTCTGCTGTAAGCAAATGTCATTCCAAGCTCCTGCTGAAGTAGGTTCATGTCCAACCATACATTTTTAATGTGGTTACGCTTCACACATTGCTCGCCCGACACGCAGTACGCTGTCGGCACACGGCAAACGATGCAATGACTCGACAGCATAATGATGCAAAGTTGCAACAACACCACAAAAAAGGATGCGTGAAGCATGCGCCTCTCGGCAATGCGCACCTAGCTCATGAAACCCGAATATCCCCAAATCCTTGGCGAAGCGCTTTAAGGACAGCAGTTCCGAACCGATCGAAAGGCTCCAGTTGAGCACATTCCGCCGATTCGTCCCACGCATTATGAAAAAATTGGCGCTCGCGCCGCTCCCACTTCCGGCCGCGTATTTAGCCGGAAGGGCACGCACTCTGCGAAGCACTTCGGTTACGGGTCCAGGAGAATCGGTGCACCGCCGTGGGTTCGACGCGACGCATTGTCCTAAAACGGAAACACGCAGCGAAATCTCGCGTAGTCGTGCTCCGCGCCGATGTTCATCAAATGATTTGCCAATGTCTGATACCGATCGACGGCATTTCTTCCATGTCCGCGCATATTGTCTGTAGCGTGGCCGCCCGCACGGTCACAGCTGCCATTCGCACGCTGACCGGTGAGCGGGATCTCGCGGTGTGCCACTATTTCTCCACAACGGAATGCTCGAATCACGTCGCGATGATCAGGTCGCATTGTCCGACAATTGTGAATCGTGTGATATAGTCGCGTTCGAGCGCGCAATTGCCGCGTTACATTTTGAGGCAGCACCCGTACTCTATCAAGGTCTGTTTCTCGACGGCGTTTTTGTTTCCGATGGTTCGGCCGATTTCGAGTCGTGCGTTAGCAATACGCGAAATCGACTCGCGCTCGCTGGATTGCGCGCCGCTAGCTCGCTGGCAGATTAGGCGCTTGTTGCCTAGGACCAATACGCAGAAGTTCGATGGGCAACTGCTGCAACGCGAATTCAAACCGACGACGAACAGTGTTCGGCGATTAATGCAGGCGCTTGATCGGAGCGGTGATCGTCCGCAAGCGCTTCGTGTGTTCGAAACATTTCAGGCGCGATTGCTGAGCAATTAGGGGCGAAGCCGTCGAGTGAAACGATGGCGTTGGTGCAACTGTTGCGCACGTCGGCATCGCTGACATTTGAGGCACGCAAACAAACACGCGCAGAAACCAACAACGAGAAGCGCAACGCTACACGAAGAAACACGCATAGAGAATAGGTATTGGCGCGACGAAAACTATAGCGGCGCAAACCATTCATCCCTCTCCTGTCGTGATAGCGGTTGTAACGTCCGTTGACTCTGCACGGTCCGCCGCGCGGGCGAGACGTTTGTAGTACGGCGTCGCGCATGCACTCGCGCGCGCGGCAGGTGATCATGACGGTGACGCCAGCGCCGCGATTTTACCCTGTTCGCTATTTAGTACGACCTCCGCGACATCCCGTCCGGGTTTGAATCGCCCGTATTCGTCCACCCACTTCTGCGCCATCGCCACGCTCGTCTGCGCATCGCGCGCCGCCTCCCGCAATGACAACTGTCCCTGCTCGATCTCTTCGACCAGCCAATACTTCCGGGCTGTATCGACGGTGTACACGTTCTATAGGGGTCACGTCCGATACTCATCGTGAAGTGTAGACACGAATCAGGAGCGGACAGCAACAAATTGCCCATCGAATGGTTCCTACTTCCGAATGCTGTCTTTCCGCGCCCGCGGAAACTTCTCCGCCAAAAAATCTTCATACGCGCGCTCGCCTTCGCCGATATAAATCTGTCGCGGCCGAGCGATCTTTTGCTCCTTGTCGAGAATCATTTCTTCCCATTGTGCCAACCATCCAGACACACGCGCCACAGCAAATAACACCGTGAAGAAATCACTCGGGAACGCCATTGACCGATAGATCAATCCTGTGTAGAAATCGACATTCGGATAGAGTTTACGCGCGATGAAATAGTCGTCCGACAACGCAATGCGCTCGAGCTCAAGAGCGATTTCGAGATCCTTGTCGATACCAACCTGCGCGAAAATTTCGTCCGCCAACTTCTTCACAATGCGCGCACGCGGATCGTAACTCTTGTACACACGGTGGCCGAAACCCATTAAGCGCTGCTCGCCCTTGCCGCTCTTGACCTGTTCGATAAACGCCGGAATGTTTTTCTTGTCGCCAATTTCTGTAATCATGCGCAACACTGCTTCGTTCGCACCGCCGTGCAACGGACCAAACAGCGCGGCAATGCCACCAGCAACGGCCGAAAATGGATCGACGCCTGAGGAACCGATGGCGCGTACCGCACTGGTCGAGCAGTTCTGCTCGTGATCGGCGTGCAGGATAAACAGCACCTCGAGCGCTTTCACGAATACCGGATTGGCTTCGTATTTTGGCTCCGACATCCGGGCCACCATCGAGAGGAAATTCTCGACGTACGACAAGTCGTTGTCGGGGTAGATGAACGGTAGCCCCTTCACGTGACGATACGCGAACGCGGCAATGGTTGGCAGCTTCGCCATCAGGCGAATGATCGAGATATAGCGCTGCTGCGGATCGTGAATGTCGCGCGCCTGCGGATAGAAACTCGAGAGTGCTGCTGTTGCACTGCACAGCATCGACATCGGATGCGCATCGTACCGAAAACCTTCCAGGAACTTGCGAATATTTTCGTGGACATACGTGTGAAACGTGATGTCGTGCACCCACGAGTCGTACTCCTTCTGTGCCGGTAAATTCCCGTGGCGCAACAGGTAGGCAACCTCCAGATACGTCGCGTTTTCCGCGAGCTGCTCGATAGGATAGCCGCGGTATCGCAAAATACCTTTGTCGCCGTCGATAAACGTGATGGCGCTGCGGCACGACGCCGTGTTCATGAACGCGGGGTCGTAGCTCAACAACCCAAACTCAGACGCGTCTTTTTTCACCGCACGTAAATCCATGGCGCGCACGTACGTGTCGCCCTCTGGTCCCTCCGTACGAATCGCCGCGTTGTAGTGCGTCTGCGTGCGTGTGTCGCGCATATCGAGCGCGTCCGTCGCTGCAGTGGCTTCCGAAACGTTCGTCGAGGTCATCTCAAACGGCTCCAAGGGGTCAACAAGAAATCGCAGGTGTCGCAGAAATCTAAGAGGCGAGCACGCATCAATCGGTCGCGCCAGACAACGCATCGCGCCGCAATCCGTGCTTTTCCATCAAGCGATACAATGTGGTGCGGTCGATACCCGCCAATCGCGCCGCTTTGGACATGTTTCCGCCCGCTCGCGTCGTGAGACGCGTGAGATACTCCTTTTCAAACTGCGCAACAAGGTTGTCCTTCGCGAGATGAAAGGCGTCATTCATGATCGCCGCCGGCAGGCCGGTCTCGACGATCGGCGCCTTGGCATCATCGTCGTACACGGGAATATCCTCGGGACGAATCGCGCGACCGGGCTCGGCGATAACGGCCAGATGCTCAATAACGTTTTGCAATTCGCGCACGTTACCCCGCCACGGGCGCGACTGCAGAAAGGCCATGGTTTCGGCCGTAAGCGCTGGTACCGGCGTGCCATGCGGACGATGACGCTGCCACGAACGTGTGAAGAAATGCTCTGACAGCAACGGAATATCTTCAAGACGATTGCGCAGTGGCGGCAATTTGATCGGCACCACACGCAGGCGATAAAAAAGATCTTCACGCAGGATGCCGTTTTGCACGGCTTCCTGCGGATCACGATTCGTGGCCGACACAAAGCGCACATCAACCACCGCATCTTGTGTTTCGCTGCCCAGTCGACGCACTACGCCGTCTTGCAGGACGCGTAGCAATTTGGCTTGCAGCGGCATCGTCATCTCGGTGAGTTCGTCGAGAAAGAGCGTGCCACCGTGTGCCACTTCAAGCAAGCCAGCTTTATCGCGATCGGCACCAGTGAAGGCGCCCTTGCGATAGCCAAACATTTCTGATTCGAGCAAATTTTCCGGCAATGCCGCGCAGTTGATCGGGACAATTTTTCGATTGGCGCGACGACTGTGTTTATGAATGAATTGCGCGATTAATTCCTTGCCAGTGCCGCTCTCGCCGCTGATCATCACCGATGCGTCGGTTCCCGCGACCTTTTGTGCGAGGTCAACCGCTTTACGAAATGCTGGTGAAATACCCAACAGCTCCATGTGTTCGCCCGCGCCGTTTTGCGTGACGAGCTTGGGCTTGATATCCAGCACATTTTCTTTCGCCGAGTTGACAGCGTAGGCGGCACGACCAACGAGGACCTGGAGATGTGAAGCGGAGAACGGTTTGGGCAAATAGTCCCACGCACCCGCACGAAGGGCTTCTATACTAGAGGCAACGCTCGGGTTGCCGGTCATGACGACAACAATCGTCTCTTTGTGGACCTCGAGCGTGGCCTTCAGCACCTCCATCCCCGAGATGGGCGTGAGGTACAGGTCAACAAGCACAATGTCGTAGCGACGCCGACGGACCAGCTCCAATGCTTCCTCGCCGCGTCCGGTGGACGAAACGTTATGGCCATCCATCTGTAGCATGGATGCGCAGCCTTCCCGGAGCGTGCGGTCCTCGTCAACAACGAGAATGCGAAGCCCGGTGCTTTTCTCTGGAGCGGTAGTTGCGCTGGAGTCGTGAAGCAATGGCTGAGTCATGAGTTCTGGCGAGCAGCAAACTTCAAGGTCGGTCAGCCGGAGCGAAACGTTTCGCCACCGGCACTTCGGTCGTCTGGAGCGGTGTTAGCGCCTCAGTGTTGCAGACTTTACCTGACGGTTGGAAGTGATGCACGTCACCAACATGAAAGTTGCGTCAGGTCCACGGTTTGCTGTATCTGGTGCGCAGTGTGGCATCTGGACAAGCGTTATATGGCAATTTTGCGGCTGAGTCAAGCGTTTCCGTAGCTTTGTCACGACACATACCGTGTCACGACCAACACAGCCACGAAATAGTCACAATTTCTGTAGCAAGGACGCGTCGTAGTGTGTGCGCTTACGCATCACTGTGTTGCGGACCAGATTCGTAAGCCGTCAGTAGCCTGACACGAGTTCGTCTTCAGCCAGATTTTCAATGTCCGGTCATCAGATTCAGCCCCTATCGGCGCGCGAAAACGCGCCGGACGCGTATCAGGAAGAAGCGCCGCCTGCGGAATGGGGCGGTGGGCAGGAGGCTGCCCCCGCGCCAAATGGTCCGAGCATCGGGCGGTACATTTCGGCCATCAATCGATTCAAGTGGCTGATCTTGTTGATGGGAATTTTGGGCGGCGCTGCTGGCTATGCGTCAACCACCTTTCTTGAGCCTGAGTATGAAGTTGAAGCCACCATTTTGCTGGAGCAAGGGACAGGAGCGTCTGGCGGAAGTCGTGGACCCATCCAGGCCGTTGAGCTTTTGAAGGCGTCGGGCTGGCAAGACTTGTTGCGCTCATTTGCCATTGCTGATCCTGTCGTCACCGAGCTCGGTTTGTTCGTGTCACCGGCGAAGGATGCAGACAGTGCGGTGTTCCGCGCGTTTGGCGTCGATCAGCAGCAGCTTCTCCCGGGCGATTATGTGATGTCGATAACCGGAGAGAGGTATGCTCTGGAGTCCGGCTTATCGAGGGAAATTGAAAAGGGCACGATTGGAGATTCCGTTGGGCGATCAATCGGTTTCCGTTGGCAGCCACAGCGACAGTTACTAGCCGGGCGTAAACGCATCGCTTTCGCAGTGCAGACTCCTCGCGAAGCGTCGCGCGCAATCATCAAGCGACTCGGCATGAATTTGGCCGACGGCAGTTCGTTCCTTTTCGTCAAGCTGACGGGTCAGAATGCGACGCGCACAGCGGCAACTCTCAATGCGTGGGTGGATCAGTTCGTGGCAGTTGCGACACAGCTCAAGAAGAAAAATGTGATGTCGATGGCGGCAATTCTTGAAGGGCAGCGCGACTATTCGGAGATCAGTTTGCGGTCCGCTGAAGCCGCATTGGAGAGCTTCCGAGTGCGCACGGTCACGGAACCAACGGAACGGCAGACGATCGCGCCCGGTATCGAGATGACGACAGCTCCGGTCTTCGAAAATTACTTTCGCGATCGAGTTCTTGTGGACAATTATCGTCGAGATCGAGAGGCGTTGGAACGCGTGTTGGCGGAGGGGAAGCAGGTGGGGTTGATCACACGCGAAGCCGTACTCTCAATTCCGATGGTGAATGGTGATCCGGCCGCAGAAAATTTGCGCCGTGTTCTCGCCGATCAGGCGGAGGGCGAAATCAAACTTCGTCAATTGCGGGAGACCTACCAAGATGCCGATGATCACGTCAAGAAACAGCTCGCCACGCTCGCAACGTTGCGAACCGCATCAGTTCCGACTGCGCTCGCGTCGTATCTGACGCAGCTCAGCCTTCGAGAGCAGAGTTTGAACGTTACGGTTACGCAGGGTGGAAAAGACCTTCGCAGCATTCCAGCGCGTACTATTGAGGAGATGCGACTGAAGCGACAGGTCAAGGTGAACGAAGACATGTACGAAAATCTGAATTTGAAAGCGGCGGAAGCGAAGCTCGCGGAAGCCGCTACGATTCCGGATGTAAGCATACTCAGCACTGCG
>JAYTTR010000246.1:0-7478 GCA_043744935.1 Gemmatimonadaceae bacterium | reverse complement strand
CAACGCGTACGCTTCAACGTGTCGAAGCACCAGGATGCAGCATTCATCAATTGCACGTTCATCTCGTGTTCGTTTTTCGACACGACGTTCACCGAATGCAAGTTTGTTGGCAGCATGTTCGATCGATGCACGTACGAACTGATGCGCGTGATCGGCGGCAACTGGTCGTTTGTGGGATTGTCTGGCGCAGATTTACGAAAGGCCACGTTTCGTGAGACGCGCTTGCGCGAAGCGGATCTCGCGGGCGTGAAGTGCCAGGGCGCGTCGTTGCGTGACGTTGATCTCTCGGGTGCATCGTTCGACGGTGCGAACTTTACCGATTGTGATTTGCGTGGCAGTGATCTCAGCACGGTGGAACCGGAGCACGTTGTATTGACCGGCGCGATCATCACGCTTACGCAAGCCGTTGTGCTGATAACGAGCATGGGATTAGATGTGCGGGCGGAATAGTCAGAACGTGTATCGAAGACCGGCGTGCAGTTGCCAGCGTGACTGCAAACCATCGAATTGATACGATGTTCCAACCACAGGATCGACGCTAGAGTTTGGCGTGCTTCCCAGCCCCCGCCCCGAACGATACGCGAGCGGATACACGTTCTGATTCTTCAGATTCGGGACAAAGTAGAACTTTCTCCAGCTCTTGTTGATCAAACTTGAGACATTCCGGACGTCGTGCGTCAACTGCAGATTGTGCGGTGTCGTACTTTGATCCTCGCGAATGTCCTGAGACAATCGGAGATCGGCGCGGTGATTCCACGGTGTGCGCGCGCCGTTTCGTTCGGCGACTTGGCCGCGGTGCGAGTTGGTCGCACAGCCGCATTATCGTCGGGTGTGGTATTCTTTGTAGGTTCTTAGTGGACAACCGTGTTTTCGTCGCTCGACAATCGCTGAGTCGTTATTTTCTTGATACAAAATTGCGATCGTGTGATTCGTACGTTGCTGTCACGAGCCGTTTTACCCGCCTTCGAGCGACGTCCATGTATCACACCGACAGCATTCTGATCATTGAAGACGATTTCCATATTCGTGGTGCGGTTGCCAATGCACTGCGTGAGACGGCGCGCATGATTATCGAGGCATCGACGGGCCGCGAAGGCATCGACCGTGCGGCGACCGATCATCCCGACCTCATCGTGCTCGATCTCGGGTTGCCCGATCGCGAAGGCATTGACGTCTGTCGTCGACTCCGCAGTCAGTCGAGCGTGCCCATTGTCGTGCTGTCCGCTCGCCACTCTGACGACGAAAAGGTCCAGCTGCTGAACGCGGGTGCGGATGATTACGTCACGAAGCCGTTCAGTATTCCGGAGTTTGTAGCGCGTGTGCACGCGCAACTGCGACGAGCAAACTTGTACGGCGCAGCGGACGAACCCTCCATACTGCGTGTGCACGATCTACTGATCGATGTCGCGCGGCGTTCGGTGATGCGGGGAGAGGACTCGATACACCTCACGCCCGTGGAATGGAATATTTTGCGTGTCCTCGTCACGCAGGCTGGGCGCACGCTGACACACCGACAAATCTTTCACGCTGCGTGGGGCCGATCGTTCGGCAATCCGCAGCAGCACTTGCGTGTCCATGTCACGCATCTACGTCGCAAGATCGAACGCGATCCGACATCACCCGAAATTATCATAACGGAACCGGGAGTTGGCTATCGTTGTGAATTGTTAGCATGACGTACCGCGAGCTTCGCCGTTGGCTGTTCTGGCTGGTGTTGCTGGCCGTGGTCACGGCAACGTTTCGCTCATTGCGCGGATACCTGGGTCAGGGGCATGTGGCGATCCTGTATCTCCTACTCGTTCTCGTTGGTAGTAGTCGTGGGGGTCGCGCACTCGGCCTGACATTAGCGGCGCTCTGTTTCGCCTTTATCGACTACTACTTTCAAGCGCCATACGATACGCTTGCTGTTGGACTTGGTCTTGATTGGGTCACACTGTTTGCGTTTTTGTCGACGGCGACGGTCGCTACCAATCTTCTGGTTCGCGCGCGGAACGAAGCGGCAGAGGCAAGTCGACGGACTGAAGAGGCACGCGCTTTGTCCGCGCTTGGCGCCGAGACGTTGCGGCACGCGAGTCCGGAAGACGCGCTCACGGCAATGGTTTCTCTCATTCAGCATAAGCTGCAGATCGCGCGCTGCACGTTACATCCGTGGTCAGCAATTCGCGGTCTCGGTGACGCGAGGAATAGCGTGCCAGCGGATGGCGCGAATATCCTGACCACAGTGGACACTGCGGTCGTGGTCTCCGCCGCCGAGCAAGGAAGTGCTTTTGTCGTGCGCGGCTCTGGACAGTCGGTGGCGGTGGCGACGACGCCCACGGATGCTGTGCCCTCCTCCATGGTCGACGATGCATATGTCCTGCTCCTTCCGTTGCGCATTGAGCAACGGGTGGTCGGCGTGCTCACGATTGCCGACCAGAAACCGTTAACGCTGGACGCCGCGCAGCGACGCTTTGTGACGGCGCTCGCGTATTTCGCCGCCGTTGCGGTGGAACGCGAGTATCTCGCGGCGGCTACCGCGCATGCGGCGGCGCTGCGTGAGGCGAACCGTCTCAAGGACATCGTGCTTGCGTCGGTCTCGCATGATCTTCGCACGCCGCTCACGACGATCAAGGCACTGGCACAGAGCGAAGCGATGCACGGCAGTGTCCTCGGCTTGGCGATTGAGGAACAGGCGGATCGCTTGTCGCGACTGGTAAGTGATATCCTTGAGATTTCTCGTCTGCGCGGCCACGATCTGCCGATGGAGGTGGAGGTGAATACGGCCGAAGATCTTATCGGTGCGGTGGTGCGACAGACGCGCGGCATTCTCGATGGAAAGCGCATTCAAGTGTCGCTGGATGACCACGCGACCACGCTGGTCGGCAGTTTTGACTTTGTGCACGCACTTCGTAGTCTCGGCAATTTGGTGGAGAACGCCCTAAGATTTACGCCGCTGCATGGTGTTGTGGAGATCTGTGCAGCGCGGAGTGATCGTTGGCTTTCGATCAGTGTTGCGGATCGCGGGCCCGGTGTTTCTATAAGCGAACGAGAGGAAATTTTTGAGCTGTTTTATCGTCGCGAAGGTACTGCGGCGGATGTCGGACACGCGGGGATGGGGCTTGCGATTGCGCGTCAACTTGCGGAAGCGCAGGGCGGAACGGTGCTTTACGCACCGCGCGTCGGCGGCGGCAGTGTCTTTACCTTACAACTTCCGTCAATCGATGTCGAAGAGCCGCGTGAGGAGCGCACGCAGGACGAGTCGATGTAACGGAATCAAAGCATTTGCGAATGCTGTGCACGTTCTTTGTCGATTCTTAGTGTCTTCTCAAGTTATATTGCCGCGAAATGGAAGCGGCGAGCGGGTATGCCGCGTCGTATATCCTTCGTCCTCAGATTCGTGTATTCTATTTTGACCACGCGCACACTTGCGATCCGCGTGCTTGCGGCGAGCGTCGCGTCCATCGGATTCACGTCGTGCAGTGCCCCCGATACCGCCGAGCACACGGCGATGCCTCTGCCGCCTGGCGAAGTGCATTTCAATGCGGACTCGCCAAAGTTGGCGACACTGCGCATTGACACCGTTCGCGCGCGCGCCGAACGGGTGCTCGCGACATTGCCCGCGCATGTGAGCGCGGACGAGAATCATACTGCACGCGTGTTCTCGCCTGTGACCGGACGTGTTACGGCGCTCTTGGCACAGCCGGGTGATCACGTGCAGGCCGGTCAAGCACTCGCGCGTCTGATTTCTGCGGATGCCAGTCAGGCGAGCAGTGAAGTTGCGCGTGCTCGCGCGATTGTGATCGTCACCGATGCAGCGCTCGCGCGCGCGAGTGATCTGTACGCGCATCACGTGATTGCTATGCGAGAACTGGAACAGGCGCGCGCGGACGCGGCGCAAGCACATGTGGAGGAATCGCGCGCCAGCAATCATGTCACGCAGCTTGGGCTATCGCCGGACGCCACGGGTGCGAACTACGTCCTGCGGGCGCCGATCGACGGCGTGGTGGTGGAGCGCACGGTCAATCCGGGAGCTGAGGTACGACCGGATGCTTCGGTACCCTTGTTCACGATCTCCTCAATGAGCCAAGTGTGGCTGACGGCACGCGTGTATCAGAAAGAATTGCCGTATGTGAAAAACGGCGTGCGTTTGGTGTTCACGACTGATGCCATGCCCGGTCGTTCGTTTGAAGGGCGCGTGTCGTTTGTGAGTGCAACACTTGACGCGACGACACGCACCGGACTTGTGCGGGCCGTTGTTGCGAATGCCGATGGCGCGCTCCGTCCGGAGATGTTCGGGGAGGCGCGATTGCTGACGCCAGACAAAAATGCGACTCCCGTTATTGCAACGCGCGCACTGATTACGCACGGCCGCGAAACGATCGTGTACGTTGAACGCACACCGGGTACGTTTGTGCGCCGTGTCGTGCGGGTAGGCGATGATGATGGCACGTGGGCGAGCATTGCGGACGGATTACGCGTTGGCGAGCGCGTGGTGACCGACGGGTCGATTCTGTTGGACGCCGAAGCCAACCACGTTCCCGGATGATTCGGCAAATCGTACGTTTTGCGTTGCGCCAGCGCGTTCTCGTGCTGGGCGCGACGGCGGTGGTAGTTGTCGTTGGCGTGTTGGCCTTTCGCCAACTGCCAGTCGAAGCGTTTCCCGATGTCGAAGACGTGCACGTGCAGATCATTTCGCAGTGGCCTGGACACGCAGCGGAAGAGATCGAACGGGCGGTGACGTTGCCGATCGAGCGACAGATGAACGGGCTGCCGCAGCTTTCGAACTTGCGCTCGACGTCCATGTTTGGCTTGTCCGTCGTGACACTCACCTTTGAGGATGGCACTACGGATTACTTCGCGCGCCAGCAGGCGCTCGAGCGATTGCAAAGCGTGACCGTTCCGCCCACGGTGCAACCCGGTCTTTCGTCATTATCAAATTCGACCGGAGAAATATTTCGCTATACTGTTCAAGGCGCGCGCGCTCTCACCGATTTAAAGGCAATTGAAGACTGGGTGATTGAACCGGCCATTCGCACCACAAGCGGAATTGCGGATGTTGTGTCCTTTGGCGGTCAGGTCAAGCAGTACCAGGTTGATGTCGATCCCGCGAAGTTGCAGGCATATGGCGTGACGTTGGCGCAAGTCGAGCAGGCAATCGCCGGCGCTAATATGAATGCTGGCGGTGGCTATCTCTCGCACGGTTTCGAGCGGCAGGTGGTGCGTGGCGTGGGGCTGTTCACGTCAATTCACGACATTGCCGATGTCGCGATCACCACGCATGACGGTACCGCGGTTCGTGTACACGATATTGGAGCGGTGAGTATTGGTGGAGCACCGCGCGAAGGTATTGTTGCCAAAGATTCGATAGACGATGTGGTGGAGGGCATTGTGCTGATGCGCAAAGGCGAGAATGCCCTGGAGGTACTGGATCGCCTCCGCGTAAAAGTTGCAGACATCAATCACACGCTGCTCTCGCCCGATGTTCGGATTGTGCCGTATTACGATCGCGCTGCGCTGGTGAAGCACACCGTCCGCACCGTCGAAGAAAATTTGTTGATTGGTGCGGCGCTTGTGCTTCTCATTCTCATCGTGTTCCTGGGCGATTGGCGAAGCGCGTTAATCGTCGGCGTCATTATTCCGATTTCGCTGCTTTTTGCGTTCATCCTCATGGCGTGGCGCGGCGTCTCGGCAAATCTTATCTCGCTCGGCGCGGTGGACTTTGGCATCATCGTGGACGCTGCGGTGGTGATGGTGGAATCGTTTCTTGTGCGACTCGCCCTTGCCCCGCCAGCGACGGCCGAGCAGTTGCGACGCACCCATGAACACGAGATCGAGGCACCGGTTGGTGCCGTAACGCCGAGTATGCCGGTGACCGACGCTGTGGATTTTGCGCGTCGAGCGTCCGTGGAAGCGCGACATCGATTGGCGGTCATTGCAGAATCGATGGGTCGTCCAATTGTTTTTGCAAAGGCTATTGTCATCACGGCATTCTTGCCGATTTTCACATTTCAGCGTGTCGAGAAGCGCATCTTCTCGCCGATGGCGTACACGTTGACGTTTGCTCTATTGGGATCGCTCTTGCTGTCGTTGACCCTTGTTCCGGTGCTGGCGAGTTTCTTCATCAAGCCAACACCTGGTGCCGCAGAACCGATGGCGGCCCGCTGGCTGCAGCGTCGTTTTGCGCCGATGCTGGAGTGGGTGCTTGAGCATTCGCGCGTCACGTTGTGGGGAGCGGCAGTCGCGCTGCTGCTCACCCTGGGTATCGCCACGCAACTTGGCACGGAGTTTCTGCCCGCGCTGGATGAGGGCAACATCTGGCTCACCGTGACGATGCCGGTTGGAATTGCGTTGGATCAGGCAAAGCAGGTGGAGCGACAAGTGCGCGGCGTGCTGCAACAGTATCCGCAAGTTGCGCGCGTCGTCACGCATCTTGGTCGCCCTGACGACGGGACCGACCCAAAAGGCGCGAACAATCTGGAAGTGTACGCGGATCTGATACCGCGCGAACGCTGGGGTGTAGTGCAGGACAAGGAAACGATCATTCAAAAAATGCGCAAACAGCTGGAGGCTATTCCCGGTATTGATCTCAACTTCTCGCAGTATATCAAAGACAACGTCGAGGAGGCGCTGTCCGGTGTAAAGGGTGAATTGGTTGTAAAGATTTTTGGTCCCGACCTCGCAGTGTTGCAACAGAAAGCTGCTGAAGTGCAGCAAGTACTCAGTCGTGTGCGCGGCGTTGCTGATCTTGGCGTGGATCAGCAATTTGGCCAACCGCAAATACGGGTGGAGTTTGATCGGGCCGCGCTCGCGCGCAACGGAATCGCCATGAGTGATGCGGCCGATGCGTTGGAGACCGCGGTGGGCGGACGCGCGGTTACGCAGATGCTGGAACAGGACCGCGTGTTTGATGTGCGCGTGCGATACGTCGGTGCATCGCGCGATAATATTCGCGCGTTGACGCAGCTTCCGGTGCATGGCGCGGACGGACATGTCGTCCCACTCTCGGCGCTCGGACAAATTATTACGGCCGAAGGTGCATCGCGAATTTCACGTGAAGCAAACGAGCGACGGATTGCCGTCAAGTGTTCTGTGCGTGGACGTGATGAAGGTGGTTTTGTGACCGAGGCGCAAGCGGCAGTGGCACGTCAGGTCACGTTGTTACCGGGCTATCATCTCGTGTGGGGCGGGCAATTTGAGAATCAGCGACGGGCGACGCAACGACTGGCGGTGATTGTTCCGACCAGTATCGCGCTAATTTTTCTGCTGCTCTTCAGCGCCTTTGGTTCGGTAAAATATGCGGTGCTTGTCCTGGCGAATTTACCGTTTGCGCTGATCGGCGGTGTGCTGACGCTGTGGATGCGACACATCAACTTGAGTGTATCTGCGGCCGTTGGATTTATCGCACTGTTTGGCATTTCGGTGCAAAATGGCGTGCTGCTCGTGGAAGAGTTCAACCATCGGCGAGCCAACGGTCACAATCTGCGGGAGGCCGTTCGACT
>JAYTTR010000245.1:0-7489 GCA_043744935.1 Gemmatimonadaceae bacterium | reverse complement strand
CGCTGTACTTGTCTTCTACCGACTCATTTTTTATTCGGATCTTCCCCGCGCGCGCGGGGAACGCTCTTTCGAGCAACATTACTACCACCAACAACTTACCGCTCTTGTCAAATAACTACCGAATTATTTCCGGTAACGTCGGCGCGTCAAACTTCACCAACGTGAGCCCGTCAAAATCCACCGCAAGCCTTCGATTCGGTCCAGCCGTCTCAAACTCGAAGCCCGAATCAGTGGCCGACGACCACGCCATCGCCGCCGATCCGTCACCTAACATTTGCACCACCTCAACCCAAATACGCTCGCGTGTTCTGTGACTAAAAACACCGACGTAGACGCCAGCGCGTATTTCCGCCAACCATAGCGAAAGTCGTCCTCGTAGTCGCGCGGGAACGTTCTCAACCACGATGACCATCATTGCCAGATATCACCTCAGGTAGCGCGGGTGCCTGACCCTCCGGCGCTTCGATCGGCGGATCGATGCCACTCGCCGCGAGAATCGCCGCAATCGCTGGAATAATCTTCTCGAGAAAACTTTCTCGCCGAAATGCATCGCGACACTGTATGCGAACCGTTCGCTCAACGAGCGACGCGTCGAGCTTACCCTTTTCGTATCGAGCGGCCACGGCAAAAGCGGCGGGCACCACGGTTTCAAACTTGAAGATATCCGCCATGTCATACACAAAACTCAGTGGCTTTCCACGATGCAAAAATCCGATCGCGGGCGCGTAGCCGGCCGCTAATACTGCCGCTTCAGTAAGCCCGTAGAGACACGACGTGGCGGAAGAAAGACATCGATTCGCCACATCCGCAGCGCTCCACGTCGTCGCATCGTATCGACGCCCTGCCCACGTCACGCCATGCAGTTTCGCTAAGTGCTTATACATCTGTCGCACGCGAGCACCTTCAATGCCGCGCAGCTGATCAACGGAACGACGAGCCGGTGCTTCCTCGCCAAACCGCAGCGAATACATCCGACGCACCACCTTCAAACGCGCGACCTCATCGAGTGCCGCTTTCGCTTGATAAAGCAGTCGATCCGCACGAGCACCGCCGGGTTGCCCCGCCGCATATAGTCGGACGCCCCCTTCACCCACCCACACGAGTAAACAACCCACACGAGACGCCAGCACGACCGCCGCATGCGAAATCCGAGTTCCCGGCTCGAGCATCAGGCATGCGAGTCCACCAACGGGGATCTGCACGCGCACGCCAGTCTTGTCCACCAACACAAACGCGTTGTCGATGACATCAACCTGTCCGTACTCGAGAAACACAATCGCCGCACGATCCTTGATCGGAATTGGGCGAAGCGGAACGAAGTCGTCGGACATTTATAGTCGCTACGCGCGCCGCACCATCATCAGCCCACAACCAAACGCCTTCGCGCGTCCAAAGCCTGCGCCGAGCGATGACACGAACAGTGTGGGATCCGATACGCTGAGACTGCCGTGCAGATCAAGCACACCGAACTTTGCCGATGCACGTTGGCGTCCGCGATGCATTTCAATCGCGGAGTAGCCGAGTACCGCAAGCTCCGTCAGGTCGAATCCCGATCTTGCCCCTGCTCTCTCCATCCACGCACGCGCGACAGACTGCATCGCATTCGTCCGTGATTCCGCACGATCGGCGACCGGCAATTTGTGAATCGCATCCATGACGATATCACACGGTTTACCGCGCACACCAGGACCGCCGCCGCGAGCTACGGTGGCATTTACTCGAAGATCGAACGTCAACCGATCACCAACTTTCAGTGCCAACGCGAAATCCTTCGGTGGTGCAACGTCGAACAGGCCATGCAGGTCACTCGGCACTCGCTCCGACAGCAGATAAAAGAGTCCTGGTTGATGCTCTCGCCACAGAAAATCTCGCTCTCGTTCTGGACTATCAGCGAACAATGTCCAAATAAGCTGATGAGAGGTTGCGGCTCTTGCTGCCTTGTCGTCCGGCATAAGCACCGCGCGCAACGCTGCTGCTGGCACATCGTCGCGCAAACGCACCCGAGATAAAAGTTTCGTAGTCATGCACGATCTCCAATGCGCGGAAGCATTCCGATCAGCATGATGCGCTCCTCGAACAACCAACCCGTTCTATTCACCGGTACGTCACGGCGCAGCTGACGTCGAAATGGCGCGACCAAGCCAGACTCAAAGCCATCGCAATGATCATGCGCCACTTCGGTACCCCATCCCTCCTTGGGACGAAGCAATTGCAATTCCGATGGCGTATTGCCGGGCAAAGGCGTTCGTGATGAAAAAGCTTCAGCAAGTGTCGTCGCCTCGGTCACACTCGGCCTTACTGGAAGCCCCAGTGGATTTGATCGACGACCTGCATACAGTGAGTAGACGGGTGACTGAAGCGCTACGGCGATGTCGGCGAGCGACCACCGTGCTTCAGCAACTGCCCAAACAGCAACTGTACACAACACGCCTTGGCGGTATTCGCGTCGAGACAGAACCGTTTCTTTCGGCGAAAATGATAGCAACTCGGCACGACTGGTCGGTGCGTTCTTTTTCAAGTGGCTCTTTGCCACCGTCTGCATTGTATGGTAGTCCTGCATCGGCGTTCCGAGTGCGTCACCGCGCACGCCGATGCGATACTCGTCGCGTAGAGCGCGTTGTCCGTCAGTATCGTGTCGTGCGACGCCGAGTGCCGCGCCTAGGAGACCGATGATAGCGGATCGACTCGGACGGTCCCAGCTCCCTCGCCACTCGCCAACCGCGATGTCTCCCCAACTCGCCATCGGCGCTTGTACCGTGAAGAGCAGGAATGAAGTCACGTGAAGCTCTCACTTGCAAAATCTGTAATATCCCGGAGTGATCCCACGACTGTCGCGCCGTTGACATACATCACGCGCCGATCGTCCGCGCAACGCCCGTAGGCCATGTCAAGGTTCGCGCGCAACGTTTCCAGTCGGTCGTGCGATGCTTGCAACAAATCGCCATCAGCTTCGCGTTTACCGACAGCCTTGAGAAACGCGCTTGCCAGCGTGCGAGGTTGCTGCGCGCCACGCTCAATCATTGCATACGAAGCACGCGCACGGGATGCGAAACTGGTCTGCTTGCCGCGCGGGGAAACGGTCGCCGCACATTCGATCAGCGCAGCGACTGCGTCACCTGCCAACGTTTTGTCGCCGCCAAGATTTGCCGTCAGCAAGTTTGTGTCGATACAAATGTAAATGTAAAACAGGCCAGATCCGAACTCCTGTACACCGATGAAAGACGTACCTGAATCTTCGCGAGCGGCAGAATCCTTCAAATCGTCAACCGCGACGTAGTAGTCATCTTCCGTGACTGTGCCGTGTGTGGTCATCGCATGCGCGACTTGCACAGCAGCGTCCCGGTTAAATGCCGGGTCATCCGCCAACATCCGACCGAACATACCAATGTCAGCGGCGCCATCGACGCGGTTTAAAACATCGTTCGCGGTCGGCTTTATTTCTTCTCCCGACAATGCACGATCGGCAAGCACCATCGCGCGGGCCCACTCGTCCGGCGAGACAAATGCGAGCTGCTTGATGAAACTTGGATTGTCATCGGACTCGTCGACAAGCTTTCCAAAAAGCTCCGCAATCGTGCGAGCCGTTGCGAGTGCGTCATCGCTATTCATGCCCTTCGACATCAAATATTCTTGTACTTTCAATCCAACCCGTTGCGTGCGATCACCGATACGACCGACAAGTTTGTCGCGAAACACTGACGATGAGCGCCAAGCACGCTTCAAGCTCTGTGAAGAGACGCGAAGTCGCTGCACTCCACCAAACTCAACTGTCTTTGGTCGACCCGTATCGTCTCGATTGAGATTTGATGCCGGATAGGACGTCAGGAGATGCAGCTGCAGAAAGGTCGTCATAGCGTAACCTCTGGATCAGTTGAAGTTTCAATGTTAGTCGATGCGGTGTTTCCCGCAGCGTAGTAGTCGAACGCCCAATTGTTTCGCACCTGTTGCCCACGCGACTCGTGAGTCCACCAAAGGAACGCGTACGCGAGATCGGTGACATTTACTTCGCCGTCAAGCTGTCGAATGAGTCGAGTGAAGGCAGCAACCAATGGCTCGCCTCCCTCCGCCGTGAGCAACCGACGAAAGCGTATCTGCGAGAGCACCGGTCGGTCTGCGCCAGCGTCACTCTCTTTTCTATTTCCAGCAAACGATTTCCATCCGGCGGACTGCATGACGCGCTTCTTACCAGAGTGCTTCTTGACATGCGCCAAGACACGAGCGAGGTCGATCGCGACGCCGATTGCTTCGCCGTCCGCGCGCGATGCTGCCGTCAGTAGACCGAGCCGTTGAGCAAGCTGAATCGCCGACGGTTCGGCGAGTGCGGAAGACCTCGATCGACAACGGCGAAGGCGCGCGCGCGCGGCCGGATTACCATTTTCGAGTGCGCCAAACCACTCCAGCGCTGGTGATACAACGCTCATACCTTCGCTCCTTTTTTTGATGTGGCCTTCTTCTTCGCCGCAGCGCTGACTTCACGCGGAGGCAAATTGAGTAGTTCAAAAAGCTGTCTTCCGAATTTGCCGTATCCGTTCATCGTCACCACTAGGCCGTGCCGCGCCGTCACGTGACGACGAAGTGCAGTGACTGGTGCGCTTTCGATTGCGCAGAACTCATCGAACAACTGCAATGCTTTATTGCGCAACGGTTCATGAAACGCTCGACGCGCTTCAGAGACGGATTCGAGCTCGAGACCCTGCGCCGCGACACGACGCAGCGTATCAAAAAACTGGGTTTCGGTTGAAGACCAGAGTCGTTGCCGAGGCACAACGTCGTCGTTACCGGCATCTTCAATCCGGTCGTACAGCGCGTTCTTGATTGCGAGCGAAAGCGATGATGCCGTCGTTCGCGTAGCATCGACCAGCGAGCGAGCGAGCAGTCCGAGCCACTCACGGGCTTTCGGACTGTCGTCGTTCAAAATGAGGAGCGGCTGGAGCGATGAGATCCACGCGCGGGCCTTCATGTTATCCATGTCAAAACCGAATGCGTGCAACCGAATCTCCCGCAGCCCGAGTTCATTCGCGCGAGCGTTTGCACGCAAGATGACCGTCGCGGCCTCTCGATCAGCGGTGGAAGTTTGGAGCGCCAAGTCTGGCCAATCTTTCCAGCCGATTCCGCCTGGCTGCGGATGCAACGGCAACCACTCACCTTTATCATTCCGATACGGTGATAGCGGATGCTTCCAACCCGCATATTCAACGCCATAGTTGCGCATGCGAAACCCAATGACGCAGCGCTCGTCGCTGCGCGCTGTAATCCCACAGGTGCCCGCGGCGCCAAACTCGAGGCGAATTCGCCGAGGCATTCCAAAGTACGCCTGCAGCGAATGCGCCTGCTGCGGGGTTATCGGCGGCTTCTTGGCATCCGATGATTTTGTCGGCCCCATCCAGGCGAACTTTGACGACAGTGTTCGCGCGTCAGAGTCCGACGCACGAGCACGCCAATGCTCCGTAGTCTCGACATTCATCCACAGCTTTTCCCATAGGGGTTGCTCATCGGCATGCGCTGCCGACGTGTTTTGCCGTGGATCCGCAAGCGTGGTGAGAGGACCACCACCGCGCATCGACGTACGGTTTCCTTGCCCGCCCGCAGGTGCATATGTTTGCATCGTGATCAGCGCCATCGCTGCCGTCGGCCGGCTGAGCACTTCGAAACGAGCGGCTTTCACAAACAATGTTTTATTAAACTTGATCCCTTGCTCGCCCGGTGAATCGATTGCAAGTCGATCAATGGGTAGCACGGCTTGGTCCGCCAATGCGGCTGGATCGAAGTCTTGAAGGAATCGCGGTCCGGTTTCCGCGTCGAGATCGAACGCGACTGGAAGCGCGTTGAGCTTGTGTTGCACTTGGTCTGGAGATGGCGGATTGTCCCAGAACTCACGCCACGCATCATCGTCGACGACGCTGAACGCGGATGTGAGCATGCCGACAAGAAACTCTTGCAGCGCGCCGTCAAAGTCAGCGCGCGGCGCGGCTGTCGCGATGACGGCATCATCGCCCCGCAAACCATCTGTAAGCATGGAAATTGGTCCCCAGACGATTCCGCTTCGACGGCGTCGCCAGGGGATCCACGGTTCGGTGCGAAGGTCGTAG
The DNA here is from genome assembly GCA_043744935.1 of Gemmatimonadaceae bacterium. GTDB lineage: Bacteria > Gemmatimonadota > Gemmatimonadetes > Gemmatimonadales > Gemmatimonadaceae > Gemmatimonas. The sequence goes on along the minus strand of JAYTTR010000245.1, from coordinate 1,400 downwards.
GTCATTCTTTAGAAGCCTCCAGACTGCGATTTAGGAGATTGAAGCGAGCGAATTAACGGCGAGCAGCGACGTGAACATGCAGTCACCGCTCCGCTGCGAACGCGGAGCGCGCCGAATGCAGCTCAAACACATGACCGGGCACTTATAGCAATACGTATTGATCAACACGCGTGTATCGCGCACACTACCTAACCCTCTCAGGGCTGTCTGACAGCGGTATCGCGTCTGGCTGATACCGAACACCGAACGCCGACGTGTATTCGACATTGACCTGGCTCTTACCGTTACTCGACGTGGCTAAGCCTCTCCAAGCGCCAGGCTCGTATTCCTCCAGCACGATGACCGGAGTGTCCTGCTCGAAGCGCCCCCACGTCGCGCGCACTGAATCGACGTGCGTACGCCACGCTGCGGGTATTGCTTCAGTTCGCGAAATCCGACCAGCGCTCAGTTTCACTTCGGACAGCAACCAGCGTTTCCATTCAGGCATCGCTGCATCCAGATACCATGGAATGAGTCGACCACCACTCACCCGCGTGAGTCGCACCACTACTGATTCTTCACCCAACCGAGTGCGCGCGCGAAGGTCATCCGTCCACGATCGACCAAACGCGTAGCCAGCCGACAAGGCAAGCACGGTATTCTCCGCGATTGCAACATGAGCGTACGAGTGTCCGGTAGCCGTGAGCGACGCGTTCGTAAGCGCGTCGGGAACATCTTCACCCTCGTACACAAAGCGAAGTAGTTCGCGCAGTCCGTGTGGCGCCCGAATGGCTCGCGTCGACGCGAGCACTACGCTCGTTCGCCAAAGCACGCCAACGTCCGGATATACCGCGCGCGTTCCCGGCAGGAGCACCTGAGACCAATCGTTGGCAACTACCATTGACTGCTCCGGCGCGAGTACCACAAGTTCGGTGGTCATTCCCGGTGGACGTTCTGCGTTACGCACGGCGTGTCGCCACAAGCGCCCCGCGCGTTGAATGAGCAAATCGATCGGCGCCAAGTCCGTAACCATCGCGTCGAAATCAAGGTCAAGCGACTGCTCTACGACTTGCGTCGCGACAAGCACGGCACCCTTGCGGCATTCACGCGACGACTTCAAACCGAATCGTTTGACAACTTCCGTTTCTCTTTGTTGACGATCGCCTTGTGCAAAGCGCGCATGAAACACCATTGGTGAAATGCCAGCCGTCTCAAGCATACCGGCCGCACGTAGGCATTCGTCGACCGTATTCCTGATCCATAAAACCGCCCCTCCTGCGATCGAAGCGCTAACTACCGCTGCTAGCGCATCTTCAACGCTGTGAATTATCCGCACCGGTACCTCTCGAACGGTCCACGGCGCCGCAATTGTGGGCGATGCCAACACGTTTTGTGCGCACACAATCGTCGCTAGAGGGTAC
>JAYTTR010000244.1:0-1962 GCA_043744935.1 Gemmatimonadaceae bacterium | reverse complement strand
GCCGCCGCCCTTCACGTCGAACAACCAAGGCCACTTTCGCGTGCACCTTGAGCCCCACCAAGCCGTACACCACGCGACCACCCGCGCGCTCCAGTGCACGCGCCCAATGCACGTTGTGTTCTTCGTCGAAGCGCGCTTGCAGTTCGACCAACGCAAAAACTTTCTTGCCCGCCCGGGCAGCAGCGAGCAACGCCTCGACCACCGGCGAGGGATCTCCAACGCGATACAACGTGATCTTTATTGTCGTCACATCTGGATCGGCCGCCGCGTCTTTCAAAAATCGGACAACGGACTCATCGAACGATTCAAACGGATGATGCACGAGTACATCGCCCGCTCGTATTGCGTCGAACATCGATACGTCGGGCGATAGCGGCGCGCGTGGTAACAGCGGCGCAAATTCGAACGCCGCCGAGCGTGGCAGTGGCAGCGCCGAGAGACAACGCAAGTCGAGCAGTCCATCGATCACCTGCACATCGTCGACCGTACTTTCCATCTCGCGACCAATCGCTTCCCGACGGAGGCTGTCGAGGATGAGCGTACTGACATGTGTCGGCATGCTGCCTTCCACTTCGACACGAACGGCCGGATTGTGCAGTCGCCGTTCAGCCGCGGATTCGACGGCGCCGAGCAAGTTGTTGTGATCGTCGTCGTGCAGTGGCAAGTCGCCGCCGCGCGTCACGCGAAAGAGATACGTGCCCTCAACCAACGCATTCGGATACAACAAGTGTGCGTTGGCGCGCAGCACCTCTTCAATGGCGATCACGTCGCTCCCGCGCCCGGGTACGGGCAATAGCCGCGGCACATCACGCGGGAGTTCGTGCTCCGCGAGATGCGTCCGCCCACCCGCTGCGCCGCGAAACACGACCGCAACGAAGAGGCCGAGATGTGGCAAATGCGGCAGTGGATAGCCGGGACTCAACGTGATGGCGAGCGGCATCAAATCCGGCTGAATCTCGTCAAGATATCGAGTCCGAAGCGCCGCACGCTCCACGTCCGTAAGCATGCTCCATGTCACGACGTGTACGCCCGCCTTTTCCGCGTCGCGCAGACACTGCGCCGCACAGCGCGATTGCGCGGCGAGAATGTCGGTGATCTCGCGTGTCACCGCCTCTAATCGCGCGCGTGCGGTCAATCCATGCGCCTCATGCGTTGGCACATCACGCGAATCCTCCGCAGCCGCTCGGCGCAGCTCCGCCATACGCACCATGTACAGCTCATCAATGTTGCTGGTCACAATGCCCAGGAACCGCAAACGCTCGAGCAACGGGGTGGTGGGATCTTCTGCAAACGCCAGCACACGTCGTTGAAACGCGAGGAGACTCAACTCCGCATTCAGCATCTCCGCTTTGTCCTGCCGTTGCTCAGTGGGTGGCAAGACAATCACTCATGACGCGCCGTTCAAAATCTTTCGGTGTCGCAAGGTCGCGGTAGAACTCGTCAAAGTAGGTGAGCGTTGCTTTGATGGTGCGCGGTTGTAGCAGGCGGCCTATCTCGTCGGCATACAGTGCGTAAATAGCATCTTTTTTCTCCTTGAAAAGATCGACCGCTTTGGTGTACGCCGTTTTATTCGAGCAATAGCCGCGAAATTGACGATCGCGCACATGCACGCTGCGCATCCGCGGATCCGCCGTCGCGTATGAGGCGTCAACGGCACCGGCATAATCGAAATCAAAAACGATAGGCAGTAAGTCACCGTTCGGTTTTTGTACGAGCTCAGTATTGTGCAGGCCTGCGAATGAGAAGTCGGTGTTGCCGATCATGTATTCGAAGAGAAACGTGAGGGTTTGCAGGTCGGTGTCGAGGTCTTCCGGACCGGCCCCTTTTGTTTTCACGATTCTCCCGCCCAGTCGTAGCGCCACCTGCGCAGGGTCTTCGAGCAGAAATCCGTAGCGCGTGGCATCGACTTTGGCGCTGGCACTGTCGACGTACGTCACCCGCATCAAACGCGCCTGATGACTC
>JAYTTR010000243.1:0-7529 GCA_043744935.1 Gemmatimonadaceae bacterium | reverse complement strand
GACATGCAGCGATATGTCGAATTCTGCGCGTGTCGGCGTCGGTCCGTTCGCCGCTCGTCAATCGTGCCTGCTCGACGAGTTTTCGCAGCGTCACAGTCGCGCCACCCGGTTGAGATCCGAGCCACTCCCAATGCCTCGGCAATAGTGTTATAACGCGCGCGACGACGCCAAGCTTTGGTCGACCGCGTGTTGGTTTGGTGTCGGCGTCGATTGTACTTGTCATGTCGACGGCGATACTCGGCACCGGAAAGTGCGAGAGGACGTCGACGAGGGAGCCGCGAAGATCGAGCTCGAGCGGCTCGCTCGTGACGTTGTTTACAACGAGCATCGGCCCGTGCGCACCCGCGTCGACGGCAAGTTTTGCGGCGTGCGCCACGTCACGCGCCGTGCCACTGCCGATCGCGCGAACTCCGTCGAACACGGTGTACGAGGGATCAGCCGTAAGGGCGGCGGAAAGAGATTTTACGGGCAAAGAATCTGATGAATGGGCGATGTATCGTGTGCGTCAGATTATATCCGGATAAATATCAATGCCAATATTACACGGGTAGAAAGGTTGAAAAAATCTTTTCCCGACCTACAACCATCCAGAAACTTGCATTGTCCATGATCGTAACTGCGTACAGCCGTTCTCCCCTCCATCTGTCCGATGCGCTTTCTCCCGCTGTTCTTGCTGCTTGCCGCCGGCGTCCCATCGCTCAGCGTCGCACAGGAGCATTCCACGACGGCTCCCAATGCGGCGCGCGAGGTGGCGCCATCAACGCGCTCACCGCTGCTGTTGGGTTCAGCGACGCGTGTTTCGCAACCGCCTGTGCTTGACGGTCGTGAGGATGATGTCGCGTGGACATCGGCACACGTGATCGATCAATTTCTGGAGTACGAACCGAATTCTGGCGCAACACCGCGATTCCGCACGGAAGTGCGTGTGTTGTACGACGACAAATATTTGTACGTGTTGGCCCGCATGTTTGACCCTGCGCCCGACAGCATTGTGTCGCTACTGTCGCGCCGGGATGTGCGGACGGAGAGTGACCAGCTCAAGTTGGTGATTGATTCGTATCATGACCGACGTACCGCCTATCAGTTTGTTGTCAATCCTGCTGGTGTGAAGCGCGATTTTTACGTGTACGATGATAACAACGAAGACGCTACATGGGATGCAGTGTGGGATGTTGTGACACGCGTCGATTCGCTGGGCTGGCTCGCGGAGTTTCGTATTCCGTTCAGTCAGATTCGATTCAACAAAGAACGCGATAAGAGATTTGGTCTGATGGTAGTTCGCGAGATTGCCCGAACGAAGCAACGCATTTCGTGGCCGCTGCTGCACCGCGATATGCAGGGCTACGTCTCGCAAGCTGGCGAGATTGACGGCATTAACGGGTTACCGCAACCACGGCGTTTGGAAGTGAGTCCGTATGTGGTGACGAAAAACAGCACGCGTCGGGATCCGTCCGGCGCGTATTCAACGCCACAAGCGTTAGCGTTGGGCGCTGATGTCAAGCTTGGACTCGGCTCAAACCTCACCCTTGACGCGACTATCAATCCGGACTTCGGTCAAGTCGAAGCCGATCCGTCGGTACTCAACTTGAGTGCGTTCGAACAGTTCTTCGAAGAACGTCGACCGTTCTTTCTAGAAGGGGCAGGGATTTTTCAGTTTCTTACGGCTTGCAATGACGTCGACCACGGCTGTACAGGATTGTTCTATTCGCGCCGCATTGGACGCTCGCCGCAACTGCGCGGCTTGTACGGCAACGATGACAGCCCAACCGCGTCACGCATACTGGGCGCGACGAAGCTGAGTGGACGACTTGCGAGTGGATTATCTGCTGGCATGTTGGCCGCGGTGACCGAACGCGAGCTCGGCGTTGAACGTCGCACGCTGGAGCCGCAAAGCACGTACGTTGTTGGCCGTTTGAGTCAGGATTTTCGAAAAGGGCAAAGCGGTATTGGACTGATGCTGACTGGCGTAGATCGATCGCTTGATCACTGGAGTGCGCCGTATTTGCGCAACAACGCTATCACGGGCGGACTCGACGCAAGACATCGGTTTGGCAACCAAAATTACGAGGTGTCGGCAAACGTGGCGGCGAGTCGTGTCACGGGTTCGGCGGCGGCTATTGCTGCGACGCAACGCAATAGTGTGCATCAATATGATCGACCGGACGATGGGCTGGCATATGACACCACGCGAACGGCGCTGTTCGGCGATCTTGCGCGTATTTCGCTGAGCAAGTTTGGTGGCGGAATTACGCGCTTTCAAACCCTGTTGCAGCGTTTCTCGCCAGGCTTTGAGTCTAATGATGTTGGGTTTCAATCACGCGCTGACGAGCAGCTGTTTCGCAATTGGTTTTCGTTGCAGTACACCAAACCGCGTCTATTCTATCGTCGCCTGCAGGCGAACTTCCTTGCGACGAATACGTGGAATACAGCTGGCTTGGCGCTCGGACAGAGTGTCAACATAAACGTGCATAGCGAGTTGAAAAATACGTGGTGGATTCACGCGGGCGGCAATCTTGAAGGTCTTACCGCCACGTACGATGATCGTGTGGCACGTGGTGGTCCAGCATTGCGTCAGAGTCCGTCCTGGAGTACGTGGGGTGTCGTGGAGTTTGATCGTCGCAAGTGGCTCACGCCGGTGGTGTACACTGGCGTGCATCAAGGTGATGCGGGGAGGTCGTCCGGGTGGTGGATCAGCCCGTCGCTGAATTTGCGCCTCGCCTCTCGTATTTCCGCTGCGGTGGGAGCGAATTTCAATCACGCCGTTAACGATGCGCAGTGGTTCACGAATGTTGCATCGACCACGGGTGGACCAACGCGCTACACCTTTGCGCGATTGGATCAGACCACGGTGAACATGACGGGGCGCATCAACTACACCGCGTCGCCAACGCTTTCGCTGCAGCTGTATGCACAACCGTTTGCGAGCACGGGTGACTACAGCGACTGGCGCGAACTGAAAGATCCGCGGGCAACGGCGTACGCCGATCGATTTACGCGCTACAGCACGTCGCGCCCCGGCGGATTTAATGTGCGACATTTCAATTCCAATACGGTCATTCGGTGGGAGTATCGACCGGCGTCAACACTGTTCTTTGTTTGGCAGCAGGGGCGTGACGGTAGTGATGCTACAGCCACGGACTTCAGGTTTCGGCGCGATGTCTCTGGAGTGTTCGACTTGCATCCGATGAACACGCTTTTGATCAAGGCGAGCTTTTGGTTCAATCCGTAAACATCAGCGTTTCAGCGCTGCAAATTCATGAATCGCGCCGTTGCAACTTTTACGTGACGAGCGTGCACAACACCGTGTCATCCGATTTCTGAATTCGAAACAAAAAATTCTGCTCCACCAGCTGTCGCACTGGCCGACCCGCCAGCTTTGCGGGTCGGAATTTCATATGCAACAACGCATCACGCACCGCGTCGACAAATGCTGTATCGCTTGGCGCCATAACGTGAAATGAAGAAATATCCGGTCGTCCGGTTGTATCGACCACAAATTGTGCGATCACGCCACCCTGCACGCCCTTCGCCAATAAGTGTGCAGGATAGACCGGACCAACACTTGTCGGATCGCGTTCCGCCACCGAATCGACCTCGACTTCCGACAAGACACGGACAATGTCCGGCGCAGCAACAACCGGCTCGCTCGCGATGTCGCCGCCAATACGCGGTATGGGTTGGGGATTGGGCAATTCATCGACACTCGATGCGAGCGTGTGCGGTACCGGTGCAACGGGGAAACCGCCCAATCCAATAAAACTTACATGCTCTGGCGCGCTATGTACGATCGGTCGAACAAACGGCGCGAGGAATGACGGATTGCCCGAGAGCTGCTGCCGAGGTTGCTGATGCGTCCACGCCCAGCCCAATGTGAGCGCCACAACGCACGAGGCTTGCGCGCTCACACTCGCACAGAGCTGCACGACGTGTCGAAACGTGGTGCGTCGTGTCGACTCCAGCAGGGTAATCCGCATCGCGTTCCTGGGCCTCGCGTTTTGTCGCATGACGTTACTTCACGGCACCGACCGCAGCCCATGTTGCGCATGCGGGTGGAGGCGCTTGCTGTCCACGCGGCGCGGCGTCGGCGCGTGGCAACGTGTCGGTAACGGCCATCAATTCGACATCAAAAATCAGATCGGCTTTGGCTGGAATTGCTGGAGGTCGCCCAATTTCCCCGTACGCAAGCTGGTACGGTATAAACAATCGTCGTTGACCACCAACACGCATCCCTTCAAACCCAACATCCCATCCGGCAATCACGCGACGTACGCCTTGGGCAAACGCAATCGGTGCACGAGGCTTTCCGTCGGGCGTTGTATCGCGCGATGAATCAAACTTTGTCCCGTTGGTGAGCCACCCAGTGTACTGCGCATACACACATTTGCGTGACGCCATCGCTGCGCCCGTACCGAGCTTGGCATCGATCAAGCGTAGCGCGAACAGCGTGGCTGGCTTGCCCCCGACCGGTGGAATGGAGTGCGGTAACGGCGCCGTTCGATGGGGCATGCACGCGCTCATGCTCGCTGTGAACAAGACGAGAAGGAAAGTTGATTTCATGAAACGAACGTACATTGTTCTCATAGAAAGCGTGAGTCACGAAGGGAAACGGGCACCGGCGCAACACGAGCGGCATTGGTCCGGTACTTGACGCTCGCTGTCCATCAACCTCGCCGCGCTATTTCGCGTCACAACTCCCCCAAAGAATCAATATGACTCGCATGCGTCGCCTGCTCGTCGTCTTGTCCGCTGCGATTGCGACACCATTGCTGACGAACACGCTTCCTGCGCAAGATGTGTCGAAAAAACCGCCATATGAATTTGTCGCGGATTTCTCTCTCGCCGCCAGCCAAGGCAACCAGCAAATCACCACGCTCGCTCTCGGCGAGCGATACAGCTACATGTTTGCACATTGGAAGCTCGCGCAAACGGCATCGGCGGTGCGCGGTACCGCGAACGGCATCAAGAATGCCGAGCTGTATCAGGCGGGCGTTCGCAGTGACTACGATCTTGCCAAACGACTCACCGTGTATGTCAATCTCACCGGACTACGCAGTACACCGGCGGGATTGAACAGTCAATTACAGGAAGGCGTGGGCTTAGGGTACCAAGTCCTCAATACCGAAACCGACAAGCTGCAACTCTCGGCAGGCGTTGGTGCACTACAGCGCACATTTGTTGGTGATGCGGCAAGCGAGAATGATTTCGTTGGTAATATCGATGGCGCTTTTCGTCATCTGTTTTCAAAAACCGCATACGTCGAACAAGCACTAACGGTCACGCCGAACTTCACGAACAGCGCGGCGTGGTTACTTGCAGCAAGATCAGCGCTCGTGGCACCGCTCTCGTCGAAGATCGGCATCAAAGTTGGATATCTTGTGAACTTTAATAATGCGCCGCCGTTGTTGCCGAAGGTTGGGGCAACACCACAAACGGTGCGCTTCAAGAAGTTTGATGGATTGCTCACTACCGGTTTGCAGTTCACGTACTAGCGCCGACGTATTCGGCAGTTTGCCGACGTCATACCTGACGTTGGGATCACACGTTTCTGTCCGAACAGCAACCGCCGACCGCGAATGTTCGCGGCGAATCAGTTCCGAATGCAATGCGGCAGGATCAGATCCCCTGGTCCTGCCGCTCGACCATCAGCGGTTGCGTCGTAGTTCTTGGATATGCTCGTTGAGGAAATAGCGCGACAACGTCTCGTCAGACAGCGCCTCCGCACCATCAATCTCGCCTGCACAGGACGCCGTTCCACAGAGACAGGCGAACGGCGTCGCCATGCGCCACTCCGTAGACGGGTAGAAAAAACTGAGCTCCTCACCATTCGCGATATCGCGAATGGCAATCACCGCGAACGACGTTGTGTTCACGATGACATTCGGATCGCACGAATGATTGAGGTACGTGAGCAATCCCAGCCCATCAATATGCCGATGCGCCGAGATCTGCACGGTGTATTTGCTCGGCGCATCCACCTCTTCGTACCCGACAATTGGTGCAATCACTTCGCCAGCGCGCACTGCTTTCCCCGCAACCACACGTTTGCCCTTCAGATCATCGTCAGGCATCACCATTAACGAGTAGGCGTGCGACGTCGATTCAATCATGATGAAACCTCTTCGGTAGGTATGCGGCGCAGAATGTCTTTCAGCGCGCTCAGTCGTTGAATGGTGTACGGCACAGTTTCAAGTCCGGCTGCAAATTTCAGGATGTAATTGTAGATCACGATGATGCCACCAACCTGCAGCGTGGTGCGTCCCATGCTGGTCGTCACCAGAAGAGAGCCAGTGATCACGAGGAGCACGAGTACTTCCGTTGCTCCGAAATTCCACGCTTCCTGATCGGATAGACGGATTTGCCAACGACGCAGCGCGTGGTAATGCGTGGTCATTGCGGTCGCATCAGTGCCCGCAATGATGTCCACCTGCTTTTCCAATTCGTCGTGTTTACCTTGATTCAGCCGCATGGTTGCACGCCCGTACACACCGCTCAGCAACAACACCGGCAGTAACACGCCCAGACAAATCAGCGTGACGGTACTGTCATAGAGATACAGAATGACCAACGAGCCAATCACGTTGTAGAGCGCTTCAATGACGTAGTTGAAATCAAACTCAAGGAAGTCCACCACTTGCCGCGCCAGCGTGGAGTGCGCACTCAGTTTGGACACGTCACGCTGCGCACCAGACCTCGCGAGCACACGTGTCACAAACGATGTGTAAATCGCGGTAAAAGTGCGCGTGTCATACATGTGCCGCGCGGTACCAATGAGCAGCCACGTGAGATGTACCACCGTGAGGCGAATAAGCCCCGTGTAACGACCGGCCAGCAACCCATCGACCGCAACGCCCAAAAAATATGGACGCATCAACGTACCCAACATCTCCAGCGCAAACAGCGTGTACGTTAGCGCGAGTTGATACCGAAACTCATGCAGCACCCGCGTGATGGGCGTAGTTCGGCTCTCGATCATTCGGTTCTCATTGCCGCCTCACGCGCGCTCACGGAATTGCCCGCTGCACCGCGCACCGTACCGCGACAGCGGGCTGCGCCACAGGTGCACTGAAACGGCTCGCTTTGCTCATTCATCATCATGCCGTAGTCCAGCGTCAGCTCCTCGCCCATCGCGATACGGCGTTCCGCAACGACGTTGAGCCCAGCGTACACGGTATTTGGATCGCACGAATGGTTTTGCGGTGACCACGCCCGTGGGTCGGTATCCCACAATGCATACACCTCCGCACTTAATGGATACGCGTACCGACGAAACGCGCGCTGATCATCGCTGCTCCAGTCGGCGTACACGTGACGCTGCGTGACGATGTAATGGGCGCGTCCTTCACCGCGATACACGACGTCGCCCTTGACGAGCGCATTCGTCGCAAACATTCCATACCCGGAGACCGCGTTGCCCTGCACGCGGTACGGCTGCTGGCGCCGAGTAAAGCGCGCCAGTCCTTCGGCAATGATCGACGCTGCAAATCCTGCTTGCCCGATACCGTCATAGCGCAGGATATGGTCGGCCGATC
>JAYTTR010000242.1:0-1967 GCA_043744935.1 Gemmatimonadaceae bacterium | reverse complement strand
TGATACCACGTCATGGACCATCCCGTCAACGTTCAGGGTATTGGCGGATGCCGGTGCGGTTCCGCGTCAAGAGATGTTTCGCGCGTTCAACATGGGGGTTGGCATGGTGGTCATCACGGCACCCGAATTTGCCCGGGACGTTCGCGCTCGCGCTACCGCGTGCGGCATTGCAGCATGGGAGATCGGACGCGTCATCCGCGGCACCGGAAAAGTTCGACTCGATGGTGTCGTCGCATGAGCCGCGAGAAACACGCGCGCGTTGGCATCGCGATAATGATGATTGGCGCGTCGTTGCTCACGACTGCTGCGCGAGCGCAGACTGCCTCGAACTGTTCGGTGACACCAACCACGTTTGGTAGTGGCCGCGATATCTGTCAAAAGGCGTCGGACCTTTTTTCGTTTGTTGTACCGCAAGTCGGTATCGCCGTCACCGGCGGCAATGTGTTGCTTGGCGAAGGTGGGACGTTAGGTGGATGGGGAAAGCGCGCGATCTCGCTGCGTCTCGTCGCGGTTGATGGTCGACTTCCCAAAAACTCGGTGCCGCTGAGCGTGTCGACGAGTACCGCCGTGTCGAGCGATTTTGGCGCCGCGCGCACACCCATTCCGATGCCGTCTGTCGACCTCGGCATCGGGTTTCTGAAAGGTGTTCCGCTCGGACTCACAAACGTTGGCGGCGTCGATCTGCTGGTGGGTGCAATAGCGTTGCCAAACGTCTCGCAAAACGCACTGCAGCTCAAACCACGCGGCGGCGGTGTGGCATTTTCGTACGGCGTGCGTGTCGGTGCACTGCAAGAGTCGGCAATCATTCCGGGCATCAGCGCGAGCTATATGCGACGTCGTATGCCAACGCTCGACTTTGCGTATACGCCAACCGACGACACACTGCAAATTACCAACGCTTCCGTCACGTCAAATTCGTTTCGTTTGACCGTCAGTAAACGCGTAGTGTTGTTTGGACTCGCGCTTGGCGTTGGTCAAGATCAGATCGTTGGCACGAGCGGTGTGAGCGCCGTCATCAACGAGTCCACCGCCCCCGCCGGATTGCGCCGCGCCGCAGTGACGCTGCCAAGCCTTGAAGACAAGGTCACGCGGAGCACGGCGTTCGTGAATGCATCACTCGGTCTCATTATCGCGCGCATTGTGGCGGAGTACGGATGGTCAAGCGCCGGTTCAGTGCGTCAAACCGTGAACACGTTCGGTGGACGGCAAGCCAATGAGGGCTACCGGTACGGCTCTATCGGCGTCACTGCACGCTTCTAATGGAACACCCGGTGCCGCGCTGCACGGAGCGCGCACTGTGATGTCCGAGATGGCCGCTGCCGATGCGCGATTCATGTCGCGCGCACTTGAGATCGCGGAATATGGAGCAGGGCAGGTGTCACCGAACCCCAAGGTCGGTGCCTTGATTGTACGTGAGAAGGTGATTGTTGGTGAAGGATGGCATGCGAAGTATGGCGGCGCGCACGCAGAAATTGCGGCGCTCACTGCTGCCGGTGCGGCGGCGCGCGGCGCCACGGCCTACGTCACGTTGGAACCGTGCAATCATCACGGAAAGACTCCTCCATGCTCCGACGCGCTGATTGCGGCAGGTGTTCGGCGTGTCGTCTTTGCGGTGGCAGATCCCGATCCGGTGGCTCGTGGCGGCGCCGCGCATTTGCGCGCGCATGGCGTGGAGGTGGATGGCGACGTGATGCGCGATGAAGCGTCCGAGCTCAATGCGCCATTTCTCTTCGCCGCGCGAAATATCGATCGACCGTTCGTCACTCTGAAATTGGCGGTGTCAATTGATGGTGCGATTGTGGACGCCCATCGTGCGCGCGGATGGCTCACTGGGCCAGAGTCGCGACGCGAGGTGCATCGGATGCGCAGCGATTCCGACGCTATAGCCGTCGGTATCAACACCGCGCTGGCGGACGACCCCGCGCTCACGGTTCGAGAGGTCGCTCCGCCGCGCATAGCGCCACTTC
>JAYTTR010000241.1:0-7534 GCA_043744935.1 Gemmatimonadaceae bacterium | reverse complement strand
TTTGACAATATCAGCACAATTGTTTTCTTCATCTTTCATCAGCCGATCCATGATCTGAACATGGTTGAGCATCGCAGTCGCATCCGCCGCGCGCTGCTTGCGATACCCGCGAATCTGCTGCGCTTCACGAAACTGTCTGTTAACGCACGTTTCATCATCCGGTCTCAGCCACTGGAGCGCACCGTTGCATCAACCACGGGTACACCACAACGGACCGCACATGACCGCGAACGACTTCGACGGTTTGCGCGTGCACGCGATGCAAGACGGCACCGATGCTGACCAGCGCCGTAAGCACGGCGCGAACCACGAGTCGAACATGCACCATGAGATATCCGCGAAAAATGAACCGCTGAGTTTCGGTTGCAACCGAGGCAATGGTGATCGGACGACGTGTCAGCGGCGTGACGCATGGCATTTACGCTTCCGACCACGGATATTTTGACATCGCCACGACATCATTCAACACATTTCCTTCATACCGAGCAGACCGATGACGCACCAAGACGCTGAAGCGATCGTATCCATCGCGGCATTGGCCGCGCTGGCCGACGGTCAACAAGACGAACACGAACTCGCACAACTTGTTGATGCCGCGAAGCGCTTTGGCTTGCTCGATGCCGATGCCGCGATTGAGGCAGCTGTTGGAGGGCAATTATCGCTCGTGCAACTCGCCGAAGGATTGTCGAGTGCCGAGGCAAAGCACGCAGCGTACGACGTCGCTGCGGCGGTCTGCAACGCCAGTGGCCCGGCGAACCCGCAGGAGGACACGTTTCTGCTCGCGCTCGCGTCAGCACTCAATATCGACGCGACATCGGCGAATGCAGCGGTGACGGCGGTTCTCGATACTGCGCCGCCCGTGATCCTGGCAACACCTTTGACGAGTGGCACGCCGGTTGGAGACACGCTCGACGCGTACATCCTCGACCAGGCGATGCTGACTGCAGCACTCGAGCTACTGCCCGATCGTCTCGCGAATATTGCGATTCTCCCGTTGCAATTGCGAATGGTGCACCATATCGGACAGCAATACGGGCAGCAAACAGACGTGAATCAAATCAAGGATCTTGCGGCGACGTTTGGGCTTGGGGCTGCTGCACAGATCATGGAGAGTGTCGTACGCAAAGCGTTCGGCGGAATTGCGAGTGGACTGCTTGGCGGACTTTTTGGCGGCGCAGCAGGTCTCGCAGCGGGCGGTGCGGTGACGTTTGCCGCAACATACGCACTGGGTCGCGCATCGCAGCAGTACTACGCGCAGAATCGTTCGCTCTCGACAGCGGATATGAAGGCGCTCTTTGCGCGCTTTCAGGGAGAGGCGACCACGATCTACCCCAAAGTGCAAGGACGTATTGCAACCCTGGCGCAAGGCACCAGTCTCGCGTCCATTCTGCAATCGGTCACGCGCTGATGTGTCGGCGCACGATGCATTGGCGATGCGCGGCGATTGTTGCGACGATCATGTTGTGTCTGACATCTCGCGCAACAATCGCGCATGGGCAGCGCGCGCGCTTTGAGCTCAACCCTTCGCCATCGGGGGCGAAATGGTACAAGGGCAATACCCATACGCACACCCTGAACAGTGACGGCGACACTTCACCTGAAGAAGTCGCACGCTGGTACAAATCGCACGGGTACGCATTTCTTGTGTTGTCAGATCACAATGTTTTTACCGATCCAAAAAGCCTCGCTTCGCTCATGGACTCGACGTTCTTGCTGCTGCCCGGCGAAGAGGTCACCACGGCGTTCCAGAACGCTGCCGTGCATGTGAACGCGTTAGCTGTCACGCGTGTCATCCCCGCGTCGAAAGACTCGACGTTACTTGGAACGGTGCAGAAAGCGGTCGACGCCATTCGCGCAGAGCACGCGGTGCCGCACATCAATCATCCGAACTTTTTGTGGAGTGTTGATTCGGCAACGCTCTTTCGCGTCAAGAACGACAAACTATTCGAGATTTTCAATGGACATCCCCTGACAAACAACATCGGTGGTGGTGATTGGCCGGGAATGGAAGAAGTGTGGGATGGTTTGTTGTCGGCGGGCAAACGTATGTACGGTATCGCGGTAGATGACGCACATAACTTTCAAGGTGAGTTTGCACCCGACAAAGCGAATCCGGGACGTGGATGGCTTGTTATTCGCGCACCCGCGCTTGAAACGCGCGCGTTGGTCACGGCACTCGAGGCCGGCCAGTATTACGCGAGTAGTGGCGTCATGCTTGATGACATCGTGACCACCGCCACGTCGCTGCAATTCCGCATCACGCAAAAAGGCAGCTTCAAGTACGCAACACACTTTATTGGCGCGCGCGGAAAACTTCTGGCGATCGACCGGTCGCTCACGCCGACATATACGCTGCGCGGCACGGAAGCGTATGTGCGCGCGAAAGTGATGGACTCCGGAGGTGCATCCGCCTGGGTGCAGCCACAATTCACCAGCGTGTACAAAAATCAGGCGCCGGATAGCGAGCGCGCGTCTGCGGGCATCACTGACACGTTGCGCATTCACTATGTCGGATACGCAGTGGGCACCGAGCGGTACACCATCAACGCGACCAACGGCGGCTTGCTGCTCAACGCCGACATTGATTACACCGATCGTGCACGACGAACACATTTGGCAAGCTCACTACAAATGTCGGCAGATTTTTCACCAAGACAACTCGAAATTTCACGGATCACGGATAGCGCGTCACATGTCGAGACGCGCATCAACATTGATGGCGCAACGGCGCACGTGATCGCACGGGGCGAAACCACCACGGTCGCCATCCCGGCCGTAGCCGCCGTGATTAACGGTACGGCACCGGTGTCGCAACATTTGGCGCTTGTCCGCTACTGGTTGGCACACGGGAAGCCTGCGTCGCTCGCGGTGGTGCCGGGTGGCCCGACAAACACTGTGCACATCGAACAGCGTGGTCGCGATACGCTCACGCTGAACGGTCGGCGATTGGTATTTGATCGCTTCATGGTTGACGGTGTCGTCTGGGGTAAGGAATCGGTCTGGCTGGATCGCGAACTGCGCCTTGCAGCGTTTACAACCGCAGGCGGTGGTGGATTGTCGTTCGAGGCCGTTCGAGTTGAACTCGATGCACTCTTCGAGAAATTCCAGGCGCTCGCCGCGCGTGATCGGATGGCCGATCTCGCTCGAATGACAAAAAGCGTAACGCCAATCGCGACCGGTACGGTGGCACTTGTTGGCGCGACGCTGATCGACGGGACCGGACACGATGCCGTGACCGATGCGACCATTATCGTGACCAAGGGTCGCATTACCAGCGTTGGGCCTCGCGCGAAGATCAAAGTGCCAAATGGCACACGCGTGATCGACATGCGCGGGAAAACCATCATGCCCGGTTTGTGGGAAATGCACGGGCACCTCATGCAGATCGAATGGGGGCCGGTGTATCTCGCCAGCGGTGTCACCACTGCCCGCGATATGGGCAACGTCATCCCATTCGTGCTTCCGTTTCGTGATGCCATTCAACATGGCGCACTTGGTCCGCGCATGTTGCTCGCCGGGCTCATCGACGGTGGTGGGCCAAACGCGTTCGGCGCCATCAATGCGCAAACGCCCGCCGAGGGACGCGCCGCCGTTCGTCGCTACCACGCGCTGGGTTTCGAACAGATGAAGTTGTATTCGTTGTTGCAACCGGCTGTCGTTGCCGCCATTTGCGACGAAGCGCACAAGCTTGGAATGACCGTCACCGGACACGTACCGACCTCCTTGTCGTTACTCGCCGCAATCGATTCTGGTATGGATCAGATTGCGCATTTACCAATTCGTGGTGATGCGTCGTCGGACTCAGTCAAGAGCATCATCGCCGCGCTGAAAGCGCACGGTACCGTAATCGATCCAACAGCATCATGGGGCGAAATACTCGGGCGCGCACTCACGGAACCAGTGTCGAGTTTTCAACCAGGCGTCGCGCATTTGCCGCCGGTGCTCGAGCAGCGTATCACGCGCATGGGTACGGCCGGGATTGACGCGAACACCGCACACACGCGACTCGCACGCACACTTGGCATCATCAAGGCACTACACGACGCAGGCGTGCCTGTCGTTGTCGGTACCGACGAAGGCGTGCCCGGATTTAGTGTGTTTCGCGAAATTGAGTTGTACGTGCAATCTGGATTTTCACCCATGGAGGCGTTGCGCGCCGCAACGGCAGTCCCAGCGCGGGCGATGCACCTCGATGGCGATGTTGGCACGTTGGAAATTGGTAAACGTGCCGACCTCATTGTGCTCGACGCGAACCCGTTGGATCGCATTGAAAATATTCGCTCGGTGCAGATGGTTATGCGTAACGGCACGCTGTATCGAAGCGCCGATGTCTGGCGCGCCGTCGGCTTTCCCTAGTATTGGTTCACGTTGACTGTGCGCATGTAAATAGTTACGGACGCGCGGCACCCATGCCCGCCGCGCGTCCGGTTGCCCAGGCCCACAAAAAGTTATAGCCACCAATTGGTCCGAATGCGTCGAGCACCTCCCCGCACAAATACAGGCCTTTGCACCGACGGCTTTCCATAGTGCGTGGATCGACCTCGGCGAGTGCAACGCCGCCGCCCATCACTTCCGCTTTCTTGTAGCCTTCATCGCTGCTCCACGGCAAATCACCACGCACTAACACGTCGATGAGTCGCAACCGTTCATCTCGACGCAATTCCGACAACGGCCGATGTATCTCCACTTTCGCCATGTCCAGCAATACCGCAGCGAGCCGATCCGGCATCTCGTTGCGCAGCGCGCCCGTGACAGTTCGCGCGCCGTGCGGCTTGAGCGCGGCGTCCCATTCCGCGTCGCCGAGTGGTGTCCAGCGCACCTGCACACGAGCGGGTGATGTCCGCTCGTTTCGCGCGCGCACGACAACGTGCGACACGTTGAGCGCGGACGGTCCGCTATACCCGTGATGCGTAAAAAGAAATCCGCCCGTATGCGTCGCGCTTCGTTCCTCTG
This sequence comes from Gemmatimonadaceae bacterium, assembly GCA_043744935.1. Lineage (GTDB taxonomy): Bacteria > Gemmatimonadota > Gemmatimonadetes > Gemmatimonadales > Gemmatimonadaceae > Gemmatimonas. The sequence continues at coordinate 2,581 of JAYTTR010000241.1, read as the reverse complement.
CTTTCGCGGTGAGCGTCACCGTGAGTGATACACCAGAAAGCGCCGTGAACGCCGTGTCATGCGACGTGATGGGCGTCAGCGCCGCATAGGTCCGGTTGACCGTGTGGCCAAGGGTTTCCAGCAAGCGCAAACCGAAGCCGTCGCTCCCAGTAAGCGGAACAGAAAGTCCACCGGTCGCGATGATCACCGCATCACCATCGATGTGCGCCGCACCGTCGCGTTCGACACGCCACCCAGTGGCCGTTTGCTGCACGCCGATGACATGTGTATTCATGCGCAAATGCACGCCTTTCGCCTTCGCGTGTGCCAACAGTCCATCGCGCACATCCCGCGCCTTGTGCGATGCAGGAAAGAGTTTCAGCGCATCCGCTTCTTCGACGAGTGGAATGCCGAGGTCGTCTTCAAAAAACGCACGTTGCTGGGCAAGCGGCCACGAGCGTACAATTTTTCTCAACGTGTTGGGCGACGAATCTGTCACAAAGCGCGACTCGTCCACCAGCATCGGCAACACGTTGCAACGACCGCCCCCGCTGATGAGGATCTTTCGTCCGCCGTCCCGGGTGCGTTCGAGCAAGAATGTTTCGGCGCCGGCAGATGCCGCGAAGATGGCGGCCATGGTGCCCGCAGCACCCCCGCCGATTACGATGACTCGCGACATGTGAGAAGCTGAAATTGTTTGTGAGACCGCACGGCGCCACCCCGGCGTTCGATTTTGAGCCGGAAAAGGAATAGTAACGGTCATCGGCTGCGCGGCAGGCATACAGGTGTCGCCACGTTCCTGTACGCTAGAATTCAGTCAGGGGATATTCCGTTCGGTCGAATCGCTGGCGAGGATGCGTCGATGCACGTTGGGATGATTGGGTTGGGGCGCATGGGTGCAAACATGGTCCGCCGGTTTATGCGCGGTGGCCATGTATGCGTCGTGCACGACGTCAGCGCCGATGCGGTTCGCGCGCTCGCCAACGAAGGGGCCACGCCTGCGCTCGCACTGGAGGAGCTGGTCGCGCAGCTCGCGCAACCACGCGTCGTCTGGCTCATGGTGCCAGCCGCCGTCGTCGCGAAGACGTTGGAGAGCCTGCTTCCGATGTTGAGCGCGGGTGACATCGTTGTTGACGGCGGCAACAGTTACTACCGTGACGACGTCGATCGCGCCAAACAACTCGCCGCACTCGGCATGCATCATGTGGATTGTGGCACGAGTGGTGGCGTGTTTGGTCTGGAGCGCGGTTATTGTCTCATGATTGGTGGTGAGGTCGACATCGTGCAACACCTCGATCCATTATTTGCCACGCTCGCACCCGGCGCTGGTGTCGTTGCGCGGACGCCGGGGCGCGAGACCATGGCCGGTACAAGCGAGCTGGGATACCTGCATTGCGGCCCAAACGGTGCAGGTCATTTTGTGAAGATGGTGCATAACGGAATCGAGTACGGTATGATGGCCGCGTTCAGCGAAGGGCTCAATATTTTGAAAAACGCGGATATCGGGAAACGTGAGCACACGGCCGACGCCGAAACGTCGCCACTGCGTAACCCCGAGTATTACCAGTATGATCTCAATCTGCCAGATATCGCCGAAGTCTGGAGACGCGGTAGTGTGGTGACATCGTGGCTCCTCGATCTCACCGCTGCGGCCCTCGTTCGCGACCCAGCCTTGACCCAATTCGCGGGTAAAGTTTCGGATTCGGGCGAAGGTCGATGGACCATCGAAGCAGCGATTGATGAAGCGGTACCCGCGCACGTGCTCACCGCCGCTCTGTTTGAACGCTTTAGCTCGCGAGGCGAAGCAGACTTTCAAAACCGTGTGCTATCGGCAATGCGTTTTGGGTTTGGTGGACATCTCGAAAAGAGCAACAGCTAATGCCCATTCGTTCAGATGCGATGGTGTTTTTCGGCGGGACTGGCGATCTCGCACGAAAGAAGATCTATCCCGCATTGCTTGCGATGTCACGCAAAGGCCAGCTCGACTTTCCGATCATCGTTGTTGCACGGTCGGGATGGACGATTGAGTTGCTCCGCCAGCGCGTGCATGACGAGCTCACGCAACGCGGCAACGTTGATGCCACCGCACTGGCGAATCTTGAGGCCCGACTCGTTTATGCGAACGGCGACTATCAAGACGCAGCCACGTACGATGCCATCAAGATTGCCCTCGGCGCGGCCACGCATCCGCTGCACTATCTGGCCATTCCACCAGAAATGTTTGACGTTGTCGCGACGCACTTGGGAACGTCTGGCTGCGCAACCAATGCGCGCATCGTCGTCGAAAAGCCCTTTGGGCGTGATCTCGCATCGGCAAAAGCATTGAACGCGACGGTACACGCCGTTTTTACCGAAGAAAGTATTTTCCGCATCGATCACTTCCTGGGCAAGGAAGCGGTGCAGAATCTGCTCGTCTTTCGCTTCGCGAATTCATTTTTCGAGCCCGTGTGGAATAGTCAGTACGTCGAAAGCGTGCAGATCACGATGGCAGAAAGTTTTGGCGTCGACGGCCGCGGACGGTTTTACGAATAAGCTGGCGCTATGCGTGACGTCATTCAAAATCATCTTTTGGAAGTTCTCGGATTTCTCACGATGGAATCAC
>JAYTTR010000240.1:0-7549 GCA_043744935.1 Gemmatimonadaceae bacterium | reverse complement strand
GTGTCCGCGCGCTGCAACACAAGCCACGATCGATATTGTTCGAACAGTCGTGTTGGCGACGTCACGAAGAGTGGAAGCAATGCGCACAATGCTCCCGTCGCGACGCACCACAGCAGATGCGACCAGCGTTTCGGCGAAACGAGCCCAAGTAAGCCACTCGCCAGCGGATACACTTTGATCGCGGCCCCACTCGCGACCGCTGCAGCGCCCCACGCTACATGTTCTCGCTCAAGCGCGACGAGACTGAAAATCATTAGTGCCGCACACAACCCGTTGCTTTGCGTATTTTGCATCGCACCGAGTGCTTCGAGAAAGACAATGCCAAGCGCCCATGCTGCGGCGCGCGGTGTAAGTAGTAACACGATTGCGGTGGAGAGCGCCGCCGCATTCACCACATTCCACAACAGCAAGCCGACTGCATACGGCGCGATGGCGAATGGCGCAAACAAGAGAGCGAAAGTTGGCGAATACTTGAATAAGTCGAATTGTGTAGTGGGATACGGCGCGTACAGGTTCACACCCTGCACGAGATGGACGAAACTCTCGCGGAAAATCTGGTAGTTATTGCTCTGCGCATGGCCGAAGGTTTGCTGCGCCGAGACGAGAACCGCGGCCAACACATGCAGCGCAACGAGTCCACTTCGCGCGCGGCTCAGCGTCGGTACTGTTGGGCGTCTCGTGCCGGCTTCGCGCAGGTCAACATCGCCACCGGTCGTCCGAGTGGTCCGATTGGCGCGGGAGACAGCACCACGCGTGACGTGCGCTCGGGATCTTCACTCGCGAGATACGCCAACATCGCGGTGAAGGTGGCGTTGCTTCGCAAGTCGTCTTGCATCACCTTGTCAAACGAATCGCGATTGGTGTGCCACGTGGTTTGTCCGTAGTCCCATGACAACGCGTTCAGATTGGCCGCTGGCGCATCGTGACACAGCCACGAGACATGGTCCGATCCGCTGCTGTACATCGCAGGCGGTTGCAGTCGAATCCACTGGGTGATTTCCGAAGGCATCTGCGCGAGATATTGCGCGAGCCGCGGTCCGTTTTCCGGCAAAATCGTTGGCCCGATTGACACAATCCGTCCGGTACCATTGTCCTGATTGAACGCGTACTGCAGTCCGCGTACAATTTCTGGATGATCCGCGGCAAATGCTCCAGAGCCGTTCAGTCCCTGCTCTTCTCCGCTCCAATGCCCCACTAGGATCGTCCGCGACGGTTTTGGATAAACGGTTTTCAATATGCGCATTGCTTCCATCATCGTCAGCGAACCAGTGCCGTTGTCCGTCGCACCTGCGCTGCCTTCCCAACTATCGAAATGCGCTGACAGTACCACATACTCATCCGGCTTTTTCGAACCCTTCAATTCGGCTATGACATTGAATACCGGTTGCTCGCCAAGAAATTCCGATTCCGCCATGATACGCACGCGCGGCCCTTGCTTGTTCGCCGCCAGTCGGAACAACATCCCATAGTCTTCGCACCCGATGTCGAATACCGGCAACGCCGAGTTGCGCGGTGATCCGAACACTTTGTCGATGCCCGGATATTGCGACCAGCTCGATTCAAACACCGCGACGGCGCCCGCTTTCTTCAGGTCGGCGTAAAATGTCGGTACACGTTGCGTCAATCCGAGATACGGCGCATCGAGATCACGCTGCGCGGAATCCAGCGTGATGATAGATGCGGCGGTTGCGTACTCGGCCACCTGACTTGGCATGCGGCACGTGATACGCGGGGCACTCGCCAATACAATTTTCCCTCGCACGTTTTTCAACCATGCGGCGAACGCCTCGGCGCTTTCGTATGCTTTCAGCACGACCACGTTACCGTCCATCCATTTACCACCGGTGTTGCCGCTCCACGACAGCATTGTTGCCTCGAGCGGCTTGGCGCGCGGTGCCGTGAGGAGTGCGAAGGCCGCGCCACGACGCCACGAATTCCACGTGCCATATTTTTCCTTTCGGACGGGCACACCCCACTTTGCGTAGGTCGAGAGCAACCAACTCTGGCCGCGCGTCATATTGGGCGAAGCGGTGAGCCGCGGTCCAATGGAATCGAGCAGTACTTGGCTCAGCGTGGCGAGCTGTGAGTGATGCATGCCTTCGTCCCACAACTTGGCAATCATCCCGTCCAGCGGCGCGTCGGAGCGCACATAGGCCGGCAGCGATTCAGCGGGAATTGGTGTTGCGAGCGGTGCTTTAAAAATCGGACGTGGTTGTGCCACGAGCGCTTGTGCCACCAGCACATTTGCGGAGAGCACCGCAATTGCCAGGACAAGCGAACGAACCCAAACGAGAGATTGATTGCGACGAAGGGACACGGGCGGGACGCTCAGTTAGGCTCTTGGGCTAAGCCCGTCGACCAACGACGTACGATATGCCTTCATAGCCGGTACGAAGCCGATGATTATTCCGGCAACAAGCACGATCGCGAGATATCCCCACTCGGTTGCACCGAGCGGGCGAATAGTGAGGTGCAATCCGAACCGTTGTTCGATTGGACCCTGCCCAATGAACAGTCCCGCATACACAAATGCCACGCCAAACACGCACCCAAGCAACGACAGCAATCCGGACTCGAGGACGAGCAGCGTGACAATCGTTCGCGGACCCGCGCCGACCGCGCGAAAGATGGCCATCTCGCGACGACGCGCTTCAAGCGAGGAGTAGAGCGACACCAACATGCCGGAGAGACCAATCATCACCGCGAAAATGGCGATGACGCGCAATCCAACTTCCGCGCTGCCGATATTCTGCCAAAGCTCGCCAAGCGCCACGCCGGGAATAACGGCGGTCAGGGGTTCGACGAGATCGGTATTCATTTCGCGCTGCAACATGAGCGCCTCAAAACGATTCTTCGTGCCGATGAAAAATGAGGTGATTTGATCGTCCGCGTGCGCGTCGACCACGGGCGGTTGTTCGGGAACCACTGCCACAACTTGCGACGGTTTCGAGATTGGTGTCGCAACAGCAGATAGTGGTGGTGACGCACCCGGCATAACCAACGGCGTACCCGGTGGTGGTGACGCACCCGGCATGACCATCGGCGTACCCGGTGGTGGTGACGCACCCGGCATGACGAGCGGAGCACCGGGCGCCGGCATTGCAATAACACGACGGGGTGTCCGCACAACTCTCGGCTTCACCACTGGCGCCACCTTCGTCTTTGCCAAAACGCTCGCTTTCGATGCAACGGGCTTCTCGAAGCCTTCGTGCATCGCTTCCACACCACTGAGCGTGATGTACACAGAGCGATCAATTGGTGTAAACGTGCGATTGAGCAGGCCAACCACTTTGAAGGGATGCGCTTCGTGACTTGATGTGCCGATATCGCGCATACCGTGTGTTACAACGACCGGTGAACCGATCGTGTAGCGCAATTTCTCGGCGACATCACTGCCAATCACAACGTCGGAGTCGGACGCGCCCGCATGTCCGAGCGCAAACGTGACGCGTCCATCGGCGCGATAGCGATAGCGTTCGTAAAACTCAGCGGTTGTGCCAACCACGCGAAACCCACGATGACTGTCGCCGAGGGTATACGGTACCGCCCACTTGACGGCGGGATGAGCCTTCCATCGTTCAAATGTTGACACCTTGACGCCGCCACCCGGCGAGCCGATACCGAATACCGTGCTCAGTAACACCTGCAACGAGCCGCCACGCGCGCCGACAATTAAATCGGTCCCTTTGATGGTGCCGGCGAAACTTTCGCGGACGCCCGCGCGGACATGTTCAATACCGACCAGCAGGGTCACGCTTAGTGCGATGCTGGCGACGGTCAGCGATGTCGTCAGCAATCGACTGCGTAACGAGCGCAACGCGAGACGCGGAATCAGCATGACGCTATAGCCCGCCGCTGCATCACGCGCGGCTCCGCGGTACAGACGCGCGATTTAATTCGGCGAGCGACACGGTGCGCGAGAAAAGCGGCATGAGCGTGTGGTCGTGACTCACGAAAACGAGTGTGGCATCGGCTTTTTTGCACGACGCAAAAAGCAGCGCAAGAAACTGCTCGCGACGATCGGTATCGAGTGCTGACGTTGGTTCATCCGCTATAACCACTTCAGGATGTCCAATCAGTGCGCGCGCAGCGGCGACACGCTGTTGCTGTCCAACACTCAATTCCGCGATGGGCGCATCGAGCAATTCTGCGATATCTAGCTGCGACGCAATGTCCGCCACCGCCTCATCGAGCGATGTCGAGCCCAGGCGTGCACGTCGCCCAGCGTCGAGGCGAATGGGCAAGAGAATATTTTCTCGTACCGGCAAATACGGAATCAGATTGAACATCTGGAACACGTAGCCAAGGTGTCGTGCGCGAAACGCGTCTCGCGATCCGCTCGAGATCGTGGAGAAGTTGGTGCCGAGCACTTTTACGCTACCACTGGTGGCTTGCAGCACACCCGCAAGAAGGCCGAGCAGCGTGGTCTTCCCACTCCCGCTCGGCCCATGCAGAAATACTGTTTCACCGCGGGCGATGGCCAGATGCTCTATGGCCAATACGTCACGACCGGCACGGTACGCAAAACGCAGTTGCGACAACTCCACGGCCGGAACGTCGGCCGCACCTGCGGTCATTTCGCCGAGTATGGCTCGACCTTCATGCCTTCGAGCTGATACCCCACGGTGCCGTACGGACTTTCTACCGACGCGATTTTCAGTCGGCCGGACATCCAAACGGCGTCGAACAAATTGAGTTTGATCGCTTTGCGACCGGTCATGCCGACCATGACGATCTGGTTTGGTGGCGGTGGCGGCGTGTGTACACACGCGCCATAGTAAGGCACCAAAAGGAACTCGGCGCCTTCATCTTGAAAGTCGTCAAGCGGCACAACGAATCCGGGAATGCGGACCATCTTCCCTTCGAGCTTTTTCAGCGTGTCGGTGGATTTGCCGTTTGAATAGTCGAGCCCAGCCAGTACGCGCCAGTCAATATTGATCGTTTCTTCGGTGGTCGGTGCCAAGGCAACCGGCGCCGCAGCCGCAGTATTGGGAAGCGACCGCCTGATCCGCGCAGGTGTCGCCGCCGTCGTAACACCAACGAGCGCGACGACGCCGACCAGCGAGGCGATGGAGAAGAACCGACGAGACATGGGCGACGGGTTAACGGGAGGGCGAGACTTATTGATGAATGATACGCAGCAACGACTGAAATGCTGGTACCCCTGTTGCAATGTTTTGGTAAAGTTCCGGCGGGGCTTGTCCGTATATTGCCTTTGTTGGGCGATGGCGAGCATTATCGCCTCTTTTCAAATTTCCCATTCCCCCGTCCGATGACGCGCGCTGAGATTACGACGCCTGAGGCGTTGTCCGAGGAGAGCCTCGTCGAGCTGTCGCTGCGTCCCCAGCGGTTGGCGGAGTTCATTGGGCAAAATAAGATCAAGGAAAGCCTGTCCATCGCAATCGAAGCGGCTCGGGCGCGCCGTGAGGCGCTCGACCACACGCTGTTTTTCGGTCCGCCGGGCTTAGGAAAAACCACCCTTGCCGATTTGATGGCCCGCGAGCTTGGCGTGAACCTCACGACAACGTCGGGTCCAGCGCTGGAAAAGCCCGGGGACTTGGTAGGACCACTCACCAATTTACGTGAGGGCGATGTGTTGTTCATCGACGAAATTCACCGATTGCGTCCGATCATCGAAGAGTTCTTGTATCCGGCGATGGAAGATTATCGCATTGATATTCGACTCTCTGAGGGGCCCAAGGCGCAAACGGTCACGATGAACATTGAGCGCTTCACCCTGGTCGGTGCAACGACCCGATTGGGTATGCTCACCGCGCCATTGCGAGCACGGTTCGGCATTGTGCATCAGCTTGGATTTTATCCGGTGCATGAGCTCGAGGTCATTGTACGTCGCACCGGCGACGTGCTTAAAGTGGAGATGGACGCCGAGGCCGCGCATGAGATCGCGAAACGTTCGCGGGGGACACCGCGAGTGGCCAATCGATTGCTGCGCCGCGTTCGTGACTACGCACAAGTGCGCGGCAACGGTCGCATCACACTGGATATGGCGCAGGCGCAATTAGCGCTGCTGGACGTGGACCATTTCGGTTTGGACGATATGGATAGTCGCATTCTCAAAACCATTATTGAGAAGTTTGACGGTGGCCCCGTCGGCTTGAGCACCATTGCCGCAGCGATCGGCGAGGATACCGGCACCATTGAAGAGGTGTACGAACCGTTCCTCGTGCAGAACGGGTTTTTGCAGCGCACACCGCGCGGTCGAGTCGCTACGCCGCACGCGTATCGGCACCTTGGTTTCGTTCCACCCACGTCACTCACTGAGCAGGCCGGACTTTTTTGATCTTCGAGGTTTCTAATGCACTTCAATTTCGCACGGTTGCTGGTGATTTCGTTTGGCCTGATTTGCACGGTGTTCGTGCCGCAAGTCGTCATTGCACAAAGTGCGTTGGTCCGTCAGCAAATAGCGAGTCACGCCGACTCGCTATCGGCAGCCGGTGACACGGCGCGCGCGTACGCTTTTCTCGATTCTTCACTGCACAAAGATCCGAAAAATGCCATCGCGTGGCTGCAGTTTGGTTTGCTCAATTGGAGCATGGCGAAAGCAAAACGCAACGCACAGTACGTCAGCGACCAACGCACCATTCGTTTGTTGATCGGTGCCGACACCGCATTGCGACTGGCAACGAAACTTGCACCAGATAGCGCGCGTTACTGGCTCGCGCTCAGCAAGTTCAACCTCACGTCGGGCGTGTCCACGATGCGCTTTGCCGCCACGAGCGAGGTCGGAAACGCATTCGACGCGGCGACAAAGACGGGCGACAGTGTGCAGCTCGCTATTGCGGCCGACGAAGTGGGCATGGCCACGTGGCGCCGGTATGATGCCATCGCCAATCGCGCCCTCACGTTTGACCGTCAAAAGATTCAGATCTCCAGCGCGAACAACTGGCAACGTGACAAGGCTCGCAGTTATGTCGAAAGTTTTGCGAAAAAAATCGAACCACCAACGGGCAGCAGTGAGTACGTCCAAGCCTTTGCACACTTTACCACCGCACTGTCGATCGACCCTACCAATCTCCGGTTCGGCCGTCACCTCTTCATGGCCTTGGGCGAGCGAAATCGGTGGCATGAAATGCGTGAACTTGGCATACAGCGCAGCAAACACTTTCCGCTCGACTACCAGGCGTGGCTGGCCCGCGGACTCGCTTCCCATCGCCTCAACGACGAACAAAGCGCGAAAATTGCGTTCGATAGTGCGCTGACCCTTATGGACGAAACCGATCGTGCGCGGTTCACGCGCTTTACTCGTATTTTGCGACCACGACCGATGAAAAACGCTGATGGACAAATTGGCGATACCATTGGATACGCCAAACTTCCGGCGCCGCAGCAGCGTGGACTCGAAGCGATGTATTGGATGATGAGCGATCCCCTCGCGCTGACGGCCGAAAACGAATATCAGCTTGAGTTTTACGCGCGCGTCACCTACGCGGATTTTCGCTGGACCAACGAAGACTTCGACCTGCTCGGCGCCGATACCGACCGGGGCGATGTGCATGTGCGTTACGGACCGCCGGATGTCGAACTGACC
>JAYTTR010000239.1:0-1971 GCA_043744935.1 Gemmatimonadaceae bacterium | reverse complement strand
TGCACATCTGTTGGACTCAGCTTTTTCGTACGTGCACGCAACGCGAGATCGTTCGCTGCGCGAACCAGTCCGGTCAACGACAGTTCGTCAGCGCGTTTCATCACCGGTACGATCAGCCCCGCTGGATCGAGCGAGACGGCGATACCAATGTTGATCTGCTTGCGATAAATGACATCGTTGCCCGCAACCGATGCGTTGAGCACCGGATGCCGTTTGAGTTGCTGCGCGACCGCCCGGAAAATAAACGGGAGATACGTGAGCTTCTGTTCCGTCTGTGCTTCAAACGATTTGCGCATGGCACTGCGAATGCGAGCAACACGAGTCAAATCCACTTCAAAAAACGTGGTGACGTGCGCGGCCGTACGACGCGCCAAGGTCATGTGCTCCGACGTGAGTCGTCGAATCTTGGACATGGGCTCGACCGTGTCGCCCGGCCACGGTGCGGGCATCGGACCGTGCTGTTCAACACCAGCTGGTGCGTGCATCGATGATGGAACTCGCGCTGCCGGTCGATGCTCGAGGTAAACTTCGAGATCCTTTTTGGTGACCCGTCCCGCGATGCCACTTCCCGACAAGCTGGCAATCTCGACTCCATGTTCGGCCGCAATTTTGCGAACGAGCGGCGATGATTTCGTGCGAATACGATCTTCGAACGAACCAGCGACGGCCGCTGCACCCATTGTACTCGTCACCGCCGTTGCAGCGACCGGTAACGACACGCTCACTGCCACTGTCGCCGCGACGGCTGGGGCGCTCGCGAGTCCCGGCGTTGGCGATGAAGTGATGACCGGCGTTGCTGCCGCCGACGCGTCGGTCTCTAACCGCGCGACGACAGTTTGAATCGCGACCGTTTCGCCTTCGGCTACCAGGATTTCGACGAGCACACCGGCAGACGCCGACGGTATCTCTGCATCGACCTTATCGGTCGAGATTTCGAAGAGCGCTTCATCGCGCTTCACCGCATCGCCGACTTTTTTCAACCACCGCGATACGGTGCCTTCTGCGATGGACTCGCCCATCTGGGGCATGATGATATCTACACGTGCCACTCGGTCATCCTCGCGTCGAAGGCGGCTGTGCGGCGTGATCGATCCGTCGATCTGCGCGACGCAAGCGCCACAGTGCCAAAATAGGAAGAGAGATGGCGCCTAACACAGCGCCTGCGAACGCAAACCACCACCAATCACACGCTGGAAGCCCCTGCTGCGGTTCGCATCGCGAGAAGAAGCCAAAAGCCTTACCCACAAACACGCCGGCCATCGCTCCGCTGGTGGCACCGATGAAAAACGTGAAGCATCCCACACCGATATTACGACCAACGCGGTCCTCCGGGACACCGCTGAGTACCGGACCGTTTTCTGACGTCCCACTGTCTGTCGCGTTCATCGCCTAGTAAGCCACGAGTCGTTTCACCACGCGAACGATATCCGCCGTTTGCGGCAGAACGTAGTCCTCGAGCGTCGGCGCGAAGGGCAAGGGCACGTCGGCCGCGGTCACGCGCAACACCGGCGCATCGAGCCATTCGAAACACGTTTCAGAGACACGTGCCGTTATCTCACCGGCAATGCCGCCCGTTCTGGTATCTTCATGTAAAACTAGTAGGCGATTTGTTTTCTTCACGGTGCGAAAAATTGCCTCGTCATCCATCGGCGCGAGTGTTCGAAGATCAAGCACATCGGCCGAAATGCCAAATTCCGTTTGCAGGTGCTCTGCGGCTTCGAGTGCTTTCCACACTGCGGCCGCGTACGTCACGATAGACACGTCACTCCCCTCGCGCACGATACGTGCCTTGCCAATCGGCACAACATGGTCGCCCAATGGCATCACCTCTTTCACGCGTCGATACAAATACTTGTGCTCGAAAAACAGCACGCAATCGTCATCGCGCACCGCCGCCTTCATCAATCCTTTCGCGTCACTCGCCGACGACGGATACACGATTTTCAATCCCGGCGTGTGAAGAAAACCCGC
>JAYTTR010000238.1:0-7570 GCA_043744935.1 Gemmatimonadaceae bacterium | reverse complement strand
CTCGCCATCGCATCCAAACGACCACGAATATCCGGGATATCAGTATTCATATACTGCACAATCGCGCCAAGCTCTCCACCGAGCGGCTGCAACGTGTCAGGCGAATTGCCGAGCAACACTTTTACCGGGATATCACTCGGCGTCACCGTGGGTGGTGGCTGCGGCGATACGAATTGCAGGCTCAGGGGACGCGACGTGCTACCATCAACCAAGGTTGAATTTCCAATCACCACCGTCGCCGCACCGTTGGCCTGCGAGATCACGCGCGTGCCGGCAATCTTTGACAATTGGTCAAGTCGCAAATCACGCTGATCACGCAGATCGTTCGCGGTGTTGCCGTTCGATTCGGACGTGACAATGCGATCGTTCAACTCTGCAACTTGCGCTGCCAACCCATTGATCTGCGAAATCGTGCTTGTCAGTCGTTCGGTTGATGTCGCGCGTTGTTGCGTGAGCTGGGTATCGTACTCGTTAAACAACCCCGCGAGCTGTCGCCCTCGCTGCTGAACAATCGCCTGCGTCGATCCACTACTTGGTGATGTCGCCAAATCACTATAGGAACCCCAGAATTGATCGAGCGCGTTGGACATGCCCGCGTCCGTTGGCTCTCCAAACACGCTCTCGAGCTGGCCCAGCATGTCGCGATGTATTTCGGCACCACCTGCATGTGCATTCGACGCGCGAAAGGTGTCGTCCAACAACGCATCGCGTTTGCGGATGATGGTATAAACCGATACTCCCGTTCCTACGCTCCCGTAAGTCATGCGCAACGGCGTGTTGGCCGACATCTGCGCTTCCTGTCGAGAATAGCCGGGCGTCTCCGCATTCGCGATATTCTGCGAAATGGTTTGCAGGGCCTGCTGATGCGCGAGCAGCGCGCTATTCGCGATGCTGAAGAGCCCGGAAGACATCTCAGACGGTCCGGTTGACCAGCATGCCGCGCGATGCAACCGCCGATGGCGTCGCCGTACCTTCATGCGCATACGTTGAGGCAGTCGTCGGCGCGCCAACGAGCGTTCGCACATGCTGATCGCCCGAGCTCAACGCTTCACGCAGCAGTTTGCGATTCATGCCAACCTCACGTGTGAGGAGATCAGCCGCTTGCTGCAGGCGCATGCGCGCGTCACGCAGGCGTCCGTCCATCTGATCCGCGAGCAATGTTTCGAGATCGCGCAACGTGCAGTCTTCCGCGCCACCCAACAGCAGATTGAGTTGCCGACGACGCGTGCGTGCCTGGCCGAGCGTGGCCAATATGCGATGCGTGGAAAACGTACTGTCGTCGACGCCCTGTATGTCGTCGACACTGACGGCCGCGCGCTGTTGACGCATTTGCGCGATAAGATCATCAAGCAATCGCCGCTCACTGACAAGTGCATCGTGCAGCGCCTCGAGCAACGCGGCACTGGGCGATCCATGACGAGATGTCGTATCCTGGTTGATCATGGTCATCGACATCAGTGAGCGGATGAGTCAGAGTGTATGCCGATCGTCGGAATATCTGGAACGACCATCGCAGGCGTGGTGAGCGTTGCAGGGGACACCGCGCCATGTCGTAACTGCCGATAGAGCGCCTCTCCTATTCCCCCTTGCCACTGATGAGGAGTTTCGGCAGCAAGATGCTGATCCATCAGTGATGTAAAAATGTCTTCACCTGATCCGCCTGAAACGATGCCGTCCCCCTGTGGAACGGTCTCGCGCATCGCCTTGAAGAGCTGCTGCACAAACACGCCTTCCAAGTCACCAACCGCCTTCTTCAACTTGGCGTCTGGTTTTGCGGGCACCGTTGGCGTCGTGGCCGTTGGTGTCACAACCGCCTGCACATTGATGCGCGCTCGCACGGGATCAATCATCTGACGACCACCTCGGCCGTAAGTGCACCAACTTCTCTGAGCGCCGCAAAAATGGCCGCAATTTCGTTTGGCGGCGTGCGCACCGCTTGCAATGCGGTCGCGATCCGTTGCACGGACGTGCCAACGGGAAGACGCACACTGCCGGGAATCGGGCTTGTATCGGTAGCAGTTTCGGCGCCAATCGCCAGTGTGATCGCCCCGTGACTGATCGTTGCCGCGCCGACCAACATCTCGCCACCAGCAATGACACTTCCATCTTTACTGTCGATCATCAATCGCGGAATACGTTCCGGCTTGATCGACAATTCGCGAATCTTCGTGTAGGCGGTTGGGCGGTTTACGGTGTCGGCCAGCGTGACGACAACAGAGCCCTCATCTTCAACGGCGGCCGTCTTCTCACCAAGTGACGCGTTAATGGCGGTCGCAATGCGGGTCGCCGTGCCAAGGTCAGGTTCGCGCAACAAGAGTCGAGAGACGGCGCCAACGACCGGACGTGGCAAGTCCACATCAAGCACGCCACCTGTCGGAATGCGGGCAGACGTTTCCACAGTCGGTGCGTAGCGCGTCGTGGAACCACCGTCACTCACGAGCAGCGAACCCTGCGCCGTAGCAACGGCCGGTCCACTGGGATCCGCGACCAGTGGTGTCATATACAACACACCGCCGCGCAGTGAGCGTGCATCGCCCATCGATGACGCATGAATTTCAAACCGCCCGCCCGCGCGCAAAAATGGCGAGACTTCGGCCGTCACCAACACTGCGGCTACGTTACGCATGCGAATGAGATCCGGCGGAACTTCAATGTTGAAGCGGCGCAAAATGTTCACGATGCTTTGCACGGTAGGTCCACCGCTCTGACCGCCGATGGCGCGATCACCGGTGCCATCAAGTCCGATCGCCAGGCCGTAGCCAACCAGGCGCACGGGTAACGCACCTTCGGGCGACGTGAGATCGCGGATCTTCACATCCGCTTGCGCACGGGCGAGCACCGGCAACAAGGCGAGCGCGAAGAGAATCGTCGCGGTGCGCACAAAACGGTGATGGATCATGGCCACAACGCTCCTAACACTTTGCTCACAAGACCTTGCTTCGGTGTGCCAAGCGGGCCTGGCGACGTGTAGGCGAGCAGCGCATCGGCAACCCGATTGGATTCCACCATGTTTTGCGTCGACACATCTTGTGCGCGCACCCATCCGGTAAAGACGATGTCTTGCGCCGCTTTATCGACGTCAATCTTTTTATGTCCTTTGAGCTGCAAGAGTCCACCTGGACCAACCGCCACGACGCGCACACTCATTTCGTTCTGAAATCGATTCTCGCGCCGTGCTGAACCACGCTGCTGTTGATCCGCGTTGTTGCGTGAATCCAGGCCGCCGCCTTTCGAGCCACCCGGCAAGTTTGCTGTGACCGCTAACCCCCGAGAGCGCGTATCCGACGCGGTGTTTTCCTTGACGGCCGTAGAAATGGTGTAGTCGTCGATGAGCACCGTGATGATGTCGCCAACGACAAACGAACGACGATCACTGCTCCACGATTCTCGCGGAGCACGTACAGCGACGGTGGGAAGAGCTGCCGCTGCGGTCGTTGCCGGTGTTGCCGGTGGCGGCGTCTGGGAACGCAGCGCAGACGCGCACACCAGAAGTGCGGCACTCAGTATGATGAAACGCATCGACGTGACAGTGCGAGAGGAGACAACGAGAAGCCGCATGAGAAGCTCGGTCACCGGAGACGAACGGTATTTGGCGCAACGGCAACACCGTCGAGTCGGCGCATACGATCAACGCGCACGCTGACGGGCGCTCCGAGCGCCGCGCTGTTGGTCGCCACGCCCACTAGGACGAGGCGTACAGAACCATCCTGCCAGATCGCGGACACCGTTGCGCCGCTTGCAACAATTGGTGGTGCACTGACTGCCGGGGCGCGCAAGACTTCGCCCGCCGCAATCGGCCGGTGCGTCACCCACCCTGGTAGTGGACGCGTCGTATCCGGCGCGATGCCGTTCCAATGCCAGACAATCGTGGTATCCAGCAAGGCGATGTCGCTTGCGTGCAGTGTGTCGCCGCGTTGCAGCGCGCGCGTCGCAACGGGCAGCGTAACACGCACCGTGCCACGAGGCGTCACGATCTGCGCGGACGCAGAGGTCGCAACGCAGAGCGTCGCGAACGACAACGCAATACCACGACGGTACAACATTACCGCGTCATGTTGTTAGCCATCTGACCCATCTCATCGGCCTGTTTAATCGCCTTCGAGTTGATCTCGTACGCGCGCATCGCCGTAATCATGTCGACCATCTCCTGCACGATCTCGACATTGCTACCTTCAAGATTGCCTTGCTGGAGATGTCCCATTCCGGAATCGGCTGGGAATCCAACCACTGGCTGACCCGACGATGCCGTTGGCGCAAACAAATTCTGGCCGAGCGACAAGAGACCTGACGGATTCGCGAACCGCGCCAGTTCGATCTTGCCAATCTCTGTTGGCTGAATGTCCTGTCCACGGCGGACGGTCACGATGCCCGTCGTCGAGATCACGATCTCCGACGCATCCGCCGGCACACGAATCGGCGGCTGGAGTGCGTAGCCATTACTCGCGACGAGCACGCCCCGATCGGAAATTTGAAAACTGCCGTCGCGTGAATAGGTGGTATCTCCATTCGGCGTCTGCAATTGAAAAAATCCTTCGCCTTCAATCGCGATATCAAGGTTACGTCCCGTCTGTTCGATGGGACCTTGCTCGTGCATACGCTGCACGCCAGCCAGTCGCGTACCACGCCCGACCTGAATCGCCGGCGCGGTTTGCGCGTTCGGATCGCCCAGCACTTGCTGTCCTTGAATTGTCTGGTACAACAGATCTTCAAAGTGCGCGCGACTGCGTTTGAAGCCGGGCGTATTGACGTTGGCCAGGTTATTCGAGATAACTTCGGTGCGAGTTTGCTGCGCCATCATGCCACTTGCAGCGGCGCGAAGTGCCGGATCCATATGATTGCTCTTGGTGAGGTTAGGCGGGCTTGGCGAGTTCGGTGACAGCGATACCGCGTGCGGAATCGATCGTCGACAATGTTTTCTGCGCGGCGCCGTACCGATGCAGCACTTCGAGCATCGCGGTCATCGCGGACATCGTGTTCACATTGGACTCTTCGATGTAGCCTTGCTTGATGTGACGTTCTTCCGGCGGAATGGCCGCACGAGTGGCATCGGGAACGAATTGCGTTCCGCCTTCGTGTTGCAGTTGTGTGCCATCGGCGACGCGTTCCAGACGGAGGCGTTGCACCATCTTGCCGTCAACTTTGATCATGCCGGTGCCATCCACTTCGACCGTGCCATTCGGTAGCACCACCGGTCCGTTTTCGCCGAGCACCGGATTTTCGTGATCGTCCACAAGCTTGTGCTGGCCGTCGATATGAAAGCTGCCGTTCCGCACGAGACGTTCACCGGCAGGCGTCTGCGTGACGAAAAAGCCGTTGCCTTCCACCGCGAGGTCGAGCGAGTTGCGTGTCTCGGTGAGTGAGCCAGGCGTGAGGTCCAACGCGGTATCCGTCGTCGCCAACGCGTTGCCAATGATCCGCGCAAACGTGGTCTCACCTTTAAAGCCGCGCGTGGAAGCGTTGGCGAGGTTGTTGGTGAGCACCTGCTGCTTACGCTCCAACATCTGGAGCGTGGCGGCGGCGCTTGTCATACCGTTCAGTCGAACCGGATCAGGCATCGGACACTCGGGAAAAGGTGCAGAAACTCATTGGTAGAAAAAGCAACGGTCGGGCCACGAGGGCCCGACCGTATGATATTTCTGTAAATCGTTGTTTTACAATCTGTTAGCTCACTTCACTACCCTCGACACTTGTACGCCATTCGGAGATTCACTCGGCAAATTGTGCCGTTGGCGGCTGGAGCTGCCGTGGCACGGTAGAGATGGCCAGCAGCAAAGCGATCGCGTCCACCGGCAACCCCGTGCGCCACGAGATCTCACTCGGCGACGTGCCGGAAGCCGCCAAGGCCTGCACCGCGCGCGGCGTCCGGTCGGGACGTCCGTCCGTGCGGAGCGGTTGTGCCTCGCGACTTCCGTTCGCCGTAGCGCGCTTCCGCGTCCAACGCACACGCACCATCGCCAGAATGGCGATGATCGTGACAAGCGTCGGCAAAGCAAACGGAAACGGTGTGCCCACACTGAACGCCCGTCGCATTGACGTCGGAAGCGCCTTCGGAGGTACGACGAAATGCGGCAGTGCAACGTGCGGCAACGCGATTGTCGGCATCGACACATGCCATCCCGGCTGGGACACGTGTGACACCGCCGGAGCAACGATCAACGCACCAGCAGCAGTCCCCGCAATCGTGACACCAATCGCCAACGCCGCCACCAACGCACCGTGCTTTAGCGCGCTCATGCCACTTGCTCGCGCAATGGCTTCAGATCGACACGCAACTTGCTCAATGCCTTTGATCGGATTTGCGATACACGAGACTCGGTGAGTTCGAGGACTTTTGCAATCTCGTGCAGCTTGAGCTCTTCGAAGTAGTACAGCGACAACACCACGCGCTCTTGATCCTTCAACCGTAAAATCGCGTGCCTGAGATGTGCAACTTCCTGTTCATGCGTCAGGCTGTCTTCGATTTCCGACTCTTCACAACTGGGTAGCATGTCCGCTGGGGTCGGCGTGCTGTTCTCGCGTTCACCAGGTGCACGATCCAGCGGAATATGATGCGCTCCTTCGACATCAGCCTGCCAACGCCACAGCGTTTCCATATCGATGCCCAACTGCTCCGCCAATTGCCGATCTTCCGGCGCGCGCCCATGGACGCGCATCCATACTTCGCGCGCTGCAGACATTTCGCGCGTCTTGCGACGAATCGAACGTGGCACGTGATCTTGTTTGCGGAGTTCGTCCAGTATCGCACCGCGAATGCGCGGCGCAGCGAACGTACTGAAGGCGAGACCGCGCGACGAATCGAATCCTTCGAGCGCCGTCATCAACCCTATCGTTCCGGCGCTCACCAATTCATCAAAGTCCGCACGAACCGCGAGGGTGCGCGATACCTGACGGGCGACATGATGGACCAGACCCAAGTGATCTTCAAGCAGGCGATCACGGGCGGACTGATTGCCTGCGTGGTACGATTGCCAGAGCTGCGTGGTCATGGCGGGAGATCCTTGGAGTGTGGCGAGGGACACGGTCAGGTACCTGAGCGGGAGAGAGAGGCGCCGGCGAGCACGCGCATCACGACATCGTGCGCGGCAATTGCTGCGGGCGAACCAGCGACGGCATCGGGGAAGGACATCCCCGCACGCAGCGCAGTATCGAGCGTCGGATCGGTGGGCACGGCACCAGCAAACCGTAGTGCAGTGCCAAGAAATTGTCGGGCTCCGGCATCGATGATGTCGAAGCAGCGCGCGGCTTCGGCTCCCTCATGCCGATTGACGAGCACATCGAGCGAAAGGGCACCCACGCGCTGACGTGCGGCCTTGCACAACGCGAACGTCGCTGCGAGTGCGATCGGATCACACCCGGACGTGACGGCGAGCAGTCGTTCATTGGCGTGCGGCGTGATCGTTGCCAGCAGCGTATCGACGCGCGATCCACAGTCGATAACCACAAGATCCATGTGTTCGGCCAACGTAGTTACGCGACGCATGCACGCCTTTCGTTCAGTGGCTGTCACCATCGATGCAGCGCCGTGTTCAACGCGCGCCGCGCCGCCGGCAACACACGTGAGTGTCGTGCT
>JAYTTR010000237.1:0-1977 GCA_043744935.1 Gemmatimonadaceae bacterium | reverse complement strand
TGGCGACTTCAATGCGATTCTGCGGTTGAAAATCTTCCGCCAACATCGAACTGGAAATATCAACCGCCAGCGCAATGTCGATGCCCTCCGCGGAGACGTTGTCCGCGCGTGCCCCCGAGCGCGGTTGCGACGCGGCGATGATAAAGCCTGTCACCGCGAGCGCACGGAGCCACGGCAACAGGCGCACATACGCAACGCGCGGGCGTGGTCCAGTTGCCAGCACACCTGCACGAGAAAATGGAATTGCCGTTTCTCGGTGCAGATGGCGACGACGCCACCAGCCCCACATCGGCAAAAGCAACAGCGCGAAAAGGACGCTGGGGTGCGCGAAATTCACACCGAAGATCGTCAAGCCGTCGATTTGCAGGAACGACCAATCAATACTCTTTACACGCGCGATCCACGTGTTCATCGCGCTCCCGCCTTCGGTCGTCGCGAACGACGACGCGCGTTGTCATCCGTCGCTTGCGCGGCCCGATCGTCGGCACGTTCTTTCGCCACACGCTCGGCTTCGACGCCGGCGCGACGTGCGAGCTCCGCCTGTTCAACGGCTTCAACGATCGCTCGCGCTTCCATTGCCAACTCGTGCGCGCGCGCCCCCGTGACATCACGACGAGCAAACTTGACGGCGTCGCTCTCCGCGAGCAGCGCGGTGAGCGGAGGTGCTGGTACGCGCGCGTCCGTTCCGGTGATCTGCAGCAGCTCCGCACTTGTCCGCGAGAGTATGGCATCTGGCACACGCGCTGCGAGGTACGAGCGCAGAATTTCAACGGCGAGCGCGACAAAACGTCCGCCTTCTCCCGCATCTGGAAGCGCGAGTCGATCCAGCCGACGAAAGTCGTGCATCGCACGCGCATACACATCAATCGGAACGGCGCGACGACGGGCGACCGCGGTTTTACGACGCCGATAGAGCCACCACAAAAGTGCCAACGCTGCGATTTCGGCAGCCGCCGGCCACCACCGTTCCCACCATGGTACCTGACGCGGAAATAGCTCTTTCGCGGGCTTCGGTTTATGCAGCGACGTGTCGCCTGGCAACACCGTTTTGACGTAGACATGCGCTGCCATCAACGGGACGTGCATCACGGTCTCGCCAAAACGAATGATCGCGTCCGGCAATCCAACCGGTAGATCTCCAACGCCCCACGCAACCAACGAGTATGTCGCTGTTTCCCGTCGATCGGGCGTGCGTTCGAGGCCATCGATATGCACGGGTGCGCGCTGCACGACCGCAGCGGTGGTGTCATCCAGCGACGGCCACTCGACGCGTGCACTTGGCGGCACCACAACTGTGACAATCAGTTCGAAAGGATCACCTATGCGAACCGTGTCTGGTCGCACCACCATGCCCGATTTTACGCGATGTTCAGGCACGGGCGTGATGAGCGCCGTGCTCGCGCGTGGCTGCGCCATCGCGACACACGCCTCCGTGAGCGAGGTCAATATTCCAAGCACAAGACACAGGCGCGACCGCATTACCGTTTTGTTCCGTCAGCGCGGGTTGCGGCGTGCGCCGGCCGCACAATGGCGCTCGCCCCCGCTGCGTCGCCAAGCGCGCCCCGAGGACCAGTGCGCACGGCGCCATGCGGACGTCGTGAACGCGCCCGAAAAAAAGCGAGTAGCGCATCGACATATCCGTGTTCGGTATGCACGACAATTTCGTCGAGACCGAGACGCACGAAAAGTTTGCGTCGCGCATCATCAGCGGCCGCAACGCGTGTTGCAAACGATGCACGCACGGCCGGATGCGACGTGTCCACTTCAACGCGCTCGCCGGTTTCCGGATCTTCGAGTCGCGCCAATCCGATATTGGGGAGCGAGCGTTCGGACGGATCTTCAAGTGTCACGGCAATGACATCGTGACGTTGCGCGAGCCGTGCAAGCGGTTTTTCGAGATCGTCCGTCAAAAAATCCGAGCACAGAAACACGACGGAACGATGCGGCAACAGTCGCATCATCCGATCCACAGTCCCG
>JAYTTR010000236.1:0-7598 GCA_043744935.1 Gemmatimonadaceae bacterium | reverse complement strand
TTCCACCTACACGACGCTTTCAGAATTCTGCTAACGTTCTCGTTTTGGCGCGATACATCGTCGCCTCGCCGTCTCTCTCCCAACACTCGCTCGCATGTCGCTTTCCATCCACGCCACCAACGCCAGTCCTGCAGATACCGACACGCCGCTGTTGGTCGTCATTCTGTCGCCGAACCTTTCGATGTCTGCGCCACTGCTGGCCATCGACGCAAAGCTTGGCGGCGCCATGGCCCGCACGATTGCGCGACGAGATTTTCGTGGGGCACGCGATGAAACGTTGTTGTTGGTCGGTGGTGATTCGGGCGCGCAACGCGTGTTGTTAGTGGGCCGTGGCAGTGTGCCGCTCACGCGTGCCACTGCGCGCCGCGCCGCCGCGATTGCTGCAAGGCAGGCGATGAAGCTTGGCACCGGCACTATGCATATTTTCTTGCCCGATGCCGATGGGGAAGCTATCGAGGGAATGGCGCTCGGCGCCGCCGCGGGTTGTTGGGAGTATCGTGATTTACGGGCACCAGTTGCCGAAAAAGAGCAACGAGCGACGTTGGCGAACGCCACGATATTCATGTCAGAATCCGACGCGTCGCGCGCGTCGTTCGCCGCTGGCGTCGCAGTCGCCGAAGGACAGGCTATTGCGAAACGCCTCGGCATGATGCCGGGCAACTATTGCACGCCGGATACCTTCGTCGAGGTCGGTCGCGAGATCGCCGAGCGACACGGCATGACGCTCACGGTCTTGAGTCGCGCGGAGATGACGCACGAAGGCATGGGTTCATTTTTGTCGGTCGCGCAAGGAACGCCCGAGGAGCCAAAGTTGGTGGTACTCGAGTATCGTGGCGGCGCTGCTGGTGCCCAACCCGTCGTGCTCATCGGTAAGGGACTGTGCTTTGACACGGGTGGAATATCGATCAAGCCCGCGCCCGACATGGAGTGGATGAAATACGACATGTCCGGCGCAGGTGGTGTGATGGGCGCGATGGAAGCAATCGGTCGTCTCAAGCCGGCGGTCAACGTGGTGGGCATCATAGGGTCGACCACCAACATGCCGTCTGGCACGGCCGTCAAGCCGGGAGATGTGGTGCGCGCGTCGAACGGGAAGACGATTGAAATAATCAACACCGACGCCGAAGGTCGATTGGTTCTGGCAGATCTGTTGGTCTTTGCGAAGCGATTTAATCCGGTCATCGCGATTGATGCGGCAACGCTGACCGGTGCAATCGTGATCGGTCTTGGTGGTAGCGCAGTTGGCGTTTTTGGTTCCGACCAATCGGCTGTCGATCGCGTACTCGCAGCTGGTGAACGTGCGGGCGAACGCGGTTGGCCCATGCCAATGTGGGATGAATACAAAGAGCAGATCAAATCGGACGTGGCCGATTTGAAAAATACCGGTGGACGGGGCGCCGGTTCCATCACGGCGGCTCTATTCCTGCAAGAATTCGTTGACGGATATCCGTGGGTGCATCTCGATATCGCGGGCACGGCGTATTCGCAGACCGATCTCGGCTGGATTCCGAAAGGACCGACGGGCACTCCGGTCGGCACCTTTGTTGAAATTGTTCGCGCATACGCACGGTGAAGCGTTGTCCGTAATGCGCGCACTGCTTTTTAATGTTCGACTCACCACGTGGGGGCTGAGTGCGCTGCTCTTCTTCGGCGGTGTGCAACGCGCACAGGCACAAGTGCGCGCGGATACAACAAAAAAGAAACCGCCTGTCGATACGCTTCGGAGAGACACCGTGACCATCGCGGTGCCGGTACCAACACCGGCATCAACGCGAATGGATTCGCTCGCGCAAGCACGGGTACAAACTCGCATTGACAGTGCTGCGCGCGCGAGACTGGCCGACACGCTGCGCGCGCCGATCGCACAGTTCGAAAGTCCGCGCTCACTCGACCTGAGCGACCGATTGCACTTCACGCGCGAGCAGATTCTCTCCTCGGGCGCCATCAATCTCGCGGACCTGCTTGATCACGTGCCGGGTGTGACTTCATTCCGTTCGGGATGGCTCGCGGGCATTCACGCGGCATCCCTGCACGGTGATTTCGCACGCGTTCGCATTTTTATCGATGGCGTCGAAATGGATGCGCCGGAAATTCGAAACGGTGGCGCACTTGATCTTGATGACGTTCCTCTCTGGACACTCGACGACCTCGTCATCGAGCGCGCCGCGGGTGAAGTGCGTGTGTGGCTTCGAAGTTGGAGCGTGCGAAGCATTACGCCGTACACACGGGCGGACATCTTTACAGGTGATCTCAACACCAATGCATTTCGCGCACTTTTCGCGCGACGATACCGAAATGGTATGATTTTTCAAGTGGGTGCCCAACAGCTGGCGACGCAGTCGGGACAGGTGTCTGCCTTTAGCCTTTCGGGCACGAGGCGAAGTGCAGGTGATGGCAATCAACAAGTGATCAATTTGCGTCTGGGCTGGTCGCGTCGACGTTTCAGTCTCGATCTTTATGGCACGTCAACGGCACGTGATCGTGACCCGCAAACAGCACGAAAAGGTTTTGTCGCGCTACCCGCATTCAAAGGCGCGAGACGTGATGCCTACGTGCGTCTTGGGTACGGCGATACACTGCGCGGTTTCTGGTCACAGGCGATGCTGGGCATCGCGCGCACGCGATTGGACGGTATTCGCGACACCGCAGTTCAGGCAGACAGCGGGAAAACGCTCGCCAGAGCGGATACGATTGGATCCATCACGCAGCAGATCGTAGCCGTGGGCTATCGTGCGTCGCGCTACGAATGGTCCGTCACCGATCGCGCACGTCCAATGCGCGGCACGTGGTTTCATGCACCAGCACTGCGCGTTGGTTATGGAACAGCGGCGTTCAATCTCGGGGCATTTGTTGAACATCGTGGAATCGACTCTACCACTGGTGTCGATATATTCGCGCGTGCTGCACCGCGTTCGTGGCTTGTTGTCACCGCAGCGCAAAGTCATCGCGCGCCGTCGAGTACGACAGAGCGCCCTTCCTTCAACACGACGCGCGCTGAAGGAGCCGTGCATCTCGTTGGCCTTTGGTTGGGTGGCGGAGTCGTACGGGAAGGGGCGACAGTGTTCAACTCGCCGTCACTATTTGCGGTGCCTTCCATTCAGTTACCGGCGAACGCCGCCACCGGCATACTCGGAAGTATCCGTGGCCCGCTCTACAAAGATGTGAGCCTCGATCTACAAGCGATCAAGTGGAACGGATCCCAGTACGGGCGTCCGCAGGTGCATGTTCGTACGGAACTCTCGATGGTGAGCAGTTGGCTCTCCAAATTTCCAAAAGGACAGTTTGGCATTAATGCGCGATTTATTTATGAACAGCGAGATCCCGTGCCGTTCTATTTTGGTGTGGACACAAAAGGCGTGCAAGACATACGCTTCACGCAAGCGTCACAAGTGCTGACGGCCATGCTTCAAATTCGTATCCAACGCGCGTCCGTTTTCTATCAGTATCGCAACCTGACTGGCGGCGACTATGAGCAAGTGCCAGGGCTGACAATGCCACCGGCCGTGCAGATGTACGGAGTACGATGGGAGTTCGCCAACTGATCCCGCGTGTGCATTCGGCGCGATTGACGTCGCTCGCGCGTCGGGTTTCATTGCCGCTCACATGATTCGGTCAATGACGGGCTTCGGCCAAGCAGACGGCATCGTTGGAAACACGCGCGTGAGCGTCGAAGTGCGCACGGTCAATCATCGCTTCTTCTCGCCGAGCATCAAGTTGCCAGGTGCGTTTTCGCGGTGGGAGGTGGATGTGCGAGAGGCCATGCGCCTCAGGGTAAGTCGAGGACATGTCACGCTTACCGCGCGCCAAGAGCGGGTGCACGGAAGCACGTCCACGATCGACAATGTTCGCTTCGGCGAAGTTGTCGCGCAACTTCGTGCGTTGCAGGTACAATACCGGCTTGATGGCGGCGTGGATCTCGCGGACGTCCTACGCATGCCGGATGTGATCGCCGCGCCGCGCGAAGAAGAAGATTCCGGAACTGCGACCGATCTGGTGTCGATCGTTGATCGCGCGTTGGATGCGCTGTCGCGCACACGCGACGAGGAAGGGGCGCGTTTGGCGGAGGTGTTGCTGCAACGACTTGAAATTGTCGCGGGCGCCTTGGTCCGCATTGCCGAACGCGCGCCGATCCGCATTCTCGCCCAACGCGACCGATTGCGCGCCTCCGTACGGGAGCTCACGGACGGCTTGGCCATCGACGAACAGCGGTTAGCGCAAGAAATCGCAATTCTCGCAGATCGGATGGATATCAGCGAAGAAATGGACCGATTTCGCGCCCACATCGCGGCCTTTCGCGACGCGTTGCATCAGCGCGCAGCCGGCGATCCAGTTGGTAAACGACTCGGCTTTTTGCTTCAAGAAATGCTCCGCGAAGCCAATACCACCGGTAGCAAGGGCGCGGATGCCTCTATTTTGCATGAGGTGGTGAGCGTGAAAGAGGAACTGGAACGCATTCGCGAACAAGTCGAGAACCTTGAATGAGCCCATTTCCGGTCATCCTGTCCGCTCCGTCTGGCGGAGGAAAAACAACAATCGCCCGTCGATTGTTGGAGCGCAGGCCGGATGTGGGTTATTCTGTAAGTTGTACAACGCGTCTTCCACGGGACGGCGAAGTGGACGGACGCGATTATCGGTTTTTCAGCACCAGCGAGTTTGAGCGGGCGCGTGATGCTGGGGAGTTTGCTGAATGGGCCGAGGTACACGGGTGTTATTATGGTACGCTGCGCAGTGAAGTGCGTCGTGTGCTGGATGCCGGACAACACGTGCTGATGGACATTGATGTACAGGGAGCGCGGCAATTCGCGGCGGCGTTCCCGGACACGGTCTTGGTATTCGTCTTGCCGCCCTCAGGCGAGGTGTTGAAGTTGCGTTTGGCTGGTCGAAAAAGTGAAAGCAACGAGCGACTACTCACGCGCCTTCGTAACGCTCGGGCGGAGCTCGGAGAAGTGGGACGCTATCACTACGTGGTCGTGAACGATGAGTTGGAACGTGCGGTAGATCAGGTGGGCGCCATTGTCGATGCCGAGGGATTGCGGCATGACCGGGTGCACGCGGTGGAGGCGCAGGTTGAGGCGCTGATCGCGCAGCTCGAACAGGAAATAAACGTTTTCAGCAAAGGCGGGTAACTCATGCAGGTTTTTACGCCGGGCGATGTCGCAAAGCACGCAACCAACAAGTATCTCAGCGTTCTCATCGCCGCGAAATTCGCGCGCGTGTTGAACGAGTTTCCGCGTGATCGTTCCATTCACGAGAAGAAGCTCACCACACGCGCGCTCGAAGAGCTCGCCAGTGGCGAAATTGATTACAAGGTCATGCCACGTCGTCGCACGCCCTGACGTAACCGCACGTTCCAGGAAGCGCACGTGCGTGCAGGGAACGTGCGTCGTGGACGCTAAAGATCGGCTCCGGCGTTACCTCGAACAACGCCGCGAGCTTGGTGAATCGGAGTTAGTGTTGGATGCGTTGTCTGTCGACGATTTGATGTCGATCATTGGCGCGAAAGCCGTGAAGAGTGCGCCGAAACCAATGGCCGTCGACGATGCAGCTGGTAGTGCACCCGTCGACGCTGCGGTCTCGGCCGCCATTCCAATCGTACCGGTGCGGGAACCCGACGTACGATTTGACGCAACCGTCAGCAGCAATTGGCGCGAAGTGCTGGGACCGTCGGAACTCAAGACGTCCGCAGTGGATGCGTCGGTAACACCGCCGATTCCGACGGCGGCAGATGTCGTTCTCCCGGCGTGGTTGCGCGAACTCGAACTGCCAGTGGGCATTTACGTGCGTGGTGTGCACGCAGCAGACAGCACGCGTATCGCACTGGACATTGCGTCACTCACCACACTCCACGAGATCGCCGAAGCAACACGTGCGTGTACCCGCTGCGCGTTGCATACCAACGCGAAGCACGCGGTTCCCGGTGAGGGGAATCCGCTCGCCGATTTCGTGTGTGTCGGCGAAGCTCCGGGCGCCAGCGAAGATGAACAGGGACGACCATTCGTTGGTGAGTCTGGTGCGTTGCTCACCAAGATTCTCGGTGCCATCCAGCTTGAGCGCGATGACGTGTTCATTTGCAACGTGTTGAAGCATCGACCGCCGATGAATCGCGATCCGCTGCCAGACGAAGTGCACGCGTGCCAGCCATATCTCATGCGTCAACTTGAGCTCATTAAACCGCGTGTTATTCTCGCACTTGGACGCTTCGCCGCGCAAACGTTGCTGCAAACGACTACGCCCATCAGCAAGCTCCGCGGTCAACTCCACGCATTTCACGGTATCCCGCTGATCGTCACATATCATCCGGCGGCATTGCTCCGCAACGAAGCGTGGAAGCGGCCAACGTGGGATGATGTCAAACTTGCGCGTCGTGTGCTCGACGCATCGCGCGCGGAGTCCTCGCGCGTGGCGACTGGTGAATAAGTTGCAACGGTCATGACAAACCTTCCGGTCCCTATTGCGCCTGCGGCTCCAGCCACGCGCGATCCGTACAAAGAACGTCGTCCGCCGTGGTCGGAGGAAGCGGAGCAGGCGGTACTGGGAGCCATGCTGCTCGACGCGGACGCCGCACTACGGGCTGCCGAGCATGTGGATGACACCATGTTCTATCGCGAAGGGCATCGTCGACTGTTTCGGGCGATGTTTGCAATTACGGAGCGTGGTGGCGCGGTCGATCCGCTCACACTCGCCGACGAACTGGATCGTCGCGGTGAGCTCGAAGGTTCGGGCGGACGCGAATACCTGGCGTTCTTGCTTGATGCGGTGCCCACCGTGGCCAATGTCGAATACCACGCGCGCATCGTCAAAGAAAAAGCGCTGCTACGCCGGCTCATTGAAGTATCTACAGAAATTGTTGGTGAGGCATTTGAAGGACGTACAGACGCCGCGAAATTGCTGGATATCGCAGAGTCTCGGATTTTCGAGCTTGGGCAATCGAAAGAGCGCAGCGGTTTCTCGCGCATCAAAGAATTGCTCTGGCCCGCGATGGAACGGCTCGAATTGCTTGCGCAACGCGAGTCCGCCATCACCGGTGTCCCCAGTGGATTTCACGAACTCGATAGTCTCACGTCGGGATTTCAACCGGCCGATCTCGTCATCGTGGCTGCGCGTCCTTCAATGGGAAAAACCGCATTCACGCTGAACATCGCACAACACGCGGCGATCACGGCGAAAACAGGCGTCGCGTTTTTCTCGTTGGAAATGAGCAAAGAGTCGCTGGTGCAACGTATGCTCGCGAGCGAAGCGCTCATCGATGCGCAGGCGCTGCGTAAAGGAGGTAGGGCACTCGATGAATCGATGCCGCGGTTGGCGCAAGCGGCTGGTATTCTCAGTCATGCACCCATTTTCATCGACGACACGCCAGGCATTACGCTGCTTGAAATGCGTGCCAAGGCGCGTCGACTCAAGGCCGAGCACAATATCGGCCTCGTTATGGTCGACTACTTACAGCTCATGAGCGGGCCGTCCAATTCGGAAAATCGCCAGCAGGAAGTGTCGCAAATTTCACGCGGCCTCAAAGCGCTCGCGAAAGAATTGAAAGTGCCCGTCATCGCGCTCTCGCAGCTCTCGCGTGCACCGGAACAACGGACGGGTGACGATAAAGG
>JAYTTR010000235.1:0-1983 GCA_043744935.1 Gemmatimonadaceae bacterium | reverse complement strand
CAGGTCGCGAACTTCAAACGGGCGATTTCGTCCTTCTCGACTTTGGCGCTGTCTTTGAAGGCTATTGCTCAGATATCACGCGCACCGTGGTGCTCGGGCAAGCGACAGAACTACAGCGAGACGTGTACGACACTGTTTATCAGGCAAATGCGCGCGCTTCGGGCGCGATTCGGGTTGGAATGCAGGGGATGGCTGCAGATGCCGTCGCGAGAGAGTACATTCACGCCCGCGGGTATGGGGAGGAGTTCGGTCATTCGCTTGGTCATGGGATTGGTCTCGAAATCCACGAAGCTCCTCGGCTCGCGAAGTCGATCGATGCATCGTTGCTTGCTGGGACCGTCGTCACCATCGAACCCGGCATTTATCGGGCGGGATGGGGCGGAGTGCGCATCGAGGACGACGTGCTGCTTACTGATAACGGTCCGCGTATCCTCACAACTTTCGTGCGGGATCTGATCGAGATCGACTGACCTGTAGGAAATTCACTCGGCCCTCGTCGCGCCCGTTTGGCTGCGAGAAGCGTCGCACCGTTCTCCCCGCCTGTCTTCCCTGCCATGATCGACCTGCGTTACGTGAAGAAGCTGATCGAGATGCTCGACGGCTCCACGGTGGACTCTATTGAGATTTCCACCGACAAGGGCATGAAGTTGCGCATTTCCAAAAGCGCACAGCAGCGTGCCGCCGCGATGACCGTCGCCGCGCCCGCCGCGTCCGTGGCCGTGTTGCCCGCAGCGACGCCGGTGCGTCCTGCCGAAGAGGGAGTGGTGGCGGCGCCGAAGGCCGAGGCTCCGAAGATCGCTCTCCTTGAGATCAAATCGCCAATGGTGGGGACGTATTATTCTGCTCCAGAGCCAGGTGCCAAGCCGTACGTGTCGGTCGGTGATCGCATCAGCAAAGGTCAGATCGTCTGCATCATCGAAGCGATGAAGATCATGAACGAGCTCGAGTCCGAGTACGATGGCGTGGTTCGCGAAATCGGCGTGACGGATTCGCATCCCGTTGAGTATGGACAAGTGCTCTATCGCCTCGATCCGACCGGCTGAGACACGATGACATGACGATGGTCTCCGGCGCCGTTACTGGCGCCTCGCCTGCCACGGGCCTTGATCTCAAGGCCGCTTTGCAGCGGATGGTGCGCGAAGGCGCATCCGATCTGCATTTGAAGGTGGGGCGACCGCCAACGTTGCGGT
Source organism: Gemmatimonadaceae bacterium (assembly GCA_043744935.1). Classification (GTDB taxonomy): domain Bacteria; phylum Gemmatimonadota; class Gemmatimonadetes; order Gemmatimonadales; family Gemmatimonadaceae; genus Gemmatimonas. The sequence goes on along the minus strand of JAYTTR010000235.1, from coordinate 793 downwards.
TGCACGGAGATCTTGTTCCGTTGTCAATGCCATCGATGCGTCCCGAAGAACTGCGGACGCTCGCCGAGCAGCTGTTACCGCCAGCGCAATTGCGAGAGTTCGTTGAAATGCGCGAGGCCGACTTCGCGATCAACGTGCCGGGGATCGGTCGCTTCCGCGTCAACGTGTACCAGCAAAAAGGCACCGTCGCGTTTGCGATGCGCGCCATTGCTCACGCGGCCGCGACAATCCGTGATCTGAATTTGCCACCAGTGCTCGAGCAAATTGCGTTGCGGCCGCGAGGGCTCGTTTTGGTCACCGGTGTCACCGGGTCGGGCAAAAGTACGGCACTTGCCGCAATGGTGCATCACATCAACGAACGACGCTCCGCGAATATTATCACGATCGAAGACCCGATCGAATTTGTGCATCGCGATGTGAAAAGCCACATCAATCAGCGCGAAGTTGGCACTGATACGGCCACGTTTGCACAGGCGCTACGCCGCGTGTTGCGGCAGGACCCGGATGTGATCATGATCGGCGAGATCCGCGACCTTGAAACGCTTGATGTCGCACTGAAAGCGGCCGGCACAGGGCACCTGGTATTTTCAACGCTGCACACGACGAACGCGACGCTCACCATCAATCGCATGCTCTCGTTCTATCCACCGCATCAGCAAAACGAAGTGCGGTTTGCGCTGGCAAATGCGTTGTCCGCCGTTGTCTCACTGCGGCTCGTGCCACGCGCTGACGAACCAGGACGCGTCCCGGCGTGCGAAGAGTTGGTTAACACGGAAGCGGTGGCCGACCAAAT
>JAYTTR010000234.1:0-7610 GCA_043744935.1 Gemmatimonadaceae bacterium | reverse complement strand
ATGCATTTCGAAAGTAGCTCACCATGGAGACAGGAACATCATAGGATGTAGTACCGTATTCACGCATGGACGCGCCCCAACTCAGCACGAAAGTCTGCGCATCAATGCGAGCAAGTTGCGGCATGGATTCCACATTGGTTGCAATAGGCACTGTGTCCAGCTCCCACGCGCGCGCGCTCCAGGATCCAACATACAACGGCCGCGTACGATTGCCGCCGAATTGCGCCACCTGCACGGCAACATGTATTCGGTCCGAGTATCCCGCTGACGTGAGTGAGATGAACTGTCCAGCGAGCGCGAGCCCATGGTACGCGTGCCACGACAACCATGAGTCGTCGGAGACGACGACGCGAAGGCTGTCCGTCGTGTCGTCAAATCCGATATGCGCCCACAACAGCACGTCCCGCACCAGCCCCTCTGGGCTTTGGAGGCGTTCATGTCGCAGCGAAACGGCGCTCTGCATTCCCGACGACGAGATGCGCCGCGGCACCGGCCACAACGTATCACTGTTCGCGACCCGTACAACCCACGGATGCGTGCCGTTCGCCTCTCGATCTATTGGATCGCCCTCGGACCAGATGACCGCAGTGGAGTCCGCACCGAACGGCGACATTGCGACACCCAGGACAATTCCCCGGACTGGGTGAAAGTCGGCACGCCAAATGCCGTTGTGCAGGGTTGCGAACAAGATAGCAGAGCGATTTCCCATTGAGCGTGCAAGTGCCGCCAGTGCTATCTCATTTCCGCGCACCGTAGCAGAGGCAAACGGATACGCCCAGCTGATCAACGTCCCCAGCGCAACACGGTCCGGATCAGTCCAGCCATTCATGCGCCGTACGGAATGCCACAGCACTTGCAACGAAGACTTGTCGTCACTGTTTGCATCAAGCGGGCTGCCCCAAACGAGATGGACGTCACCGTCGATCGTTCGCAGCGCACGAGGCCACGCCATCACGCCAAACTGCTTCGGCAGATTGATGATGGTCGCCGTATCGGAAAATGGTGCGTGCGCGCCGAGGATGCTGATGGGTACCTCGCTGTCGCTCGCAAAAGGCATCTTTGCGAAAAAACGCGAAGCTGACGCCCATCGCCATGCGGGCGAACCGAAGAATGCAACGCGTTGACTATCCAGAATGGCGCTGGCGGCCTCGATATATACTGCGCGTCCAGTCGCATCGCGGAGCATGCGCGGCATATTCCACGTCGAATCACACCCAGGCACATGGGAGCGTCTGTCAGCGTGCGCAGACCGTAAACCACTCGCGGCAGACCAAAGGCCGGCTAGAGCGATAGATGCAGAAACAAAATTCTTCACGTCGCGTTCCGCGTTGGCATTCATTAAAAACAGGTTGTTAAAAGCTACACTCGAAAAATTGCACGGCGACGCGTAAATCTTTTGTACTGTCAGTCACCAAGCGGACACTCGTTGCAAGTCATGGCCGAACTCGCGATTCACCACCTGCGTTTCGTGGTCGGCATCTCACCAACGTCGCCTCGATGCGATTGCACTCGCTCGTACACTGTTTCGACGTGCCCTTCGGATACGCGATCCACATTAAGGCATCTCCGATCGCGAAGTGGTACGGGCTCTTCGAGAATAATGATCAGATCAGTGACGGGCCCTTAAATGACTTGCAAATGAAAGTTAACGCATCTATTATTTCAAATCATGCCAGTGCGCACTAACCTCCGCAAAACGCCAGACCCAGCCGCCGTCGTCGCCAGCGCTACTCTCACGGCGTCAGAACGCCTGGGGCTGACCAACCGCCATCTCGCGTCCGTTATCGGAACGAGTGAAGCCTCCGTCTCCCGCATGCAGCGCGGCCGCAACGTCGACCCATCAAGCAAGGAAGGCGAACTTGCGCTGATGTTTCTCCGCCTCTTCCGGTCGCTCGATGCACTTGTCGGTGGCGATGACACAAAGTCGCGCGCGTGGTTGCATGCCATGAATGATCACGTCGGCGGCGTGCCTGCCGAACGTATCCGAACCGTCGAGGGCTTGGTCGATGTCGTCCAGTATCTGGATGCAATGCGAGGGAAACTCTGAGCTTCGCACGCTGCGGTTGGTCGCGTGGCGCGTCGTGGAATCACAGCACGAGGTGTCCACGCGAAAGCTGGTCAGTTCCGCCGCCGAGCAGGAACTGCTTGAAGAGTTGATCGACGGTGTGAAACCGCCCGTGCCGGTGGGCGCGCGTCTTCACTACTTGCTCTTCACACCGTTTCGATATCCGCCGCTGCGCCGCGGTTCGCGCTTCGGCACGCGGCAAGAGCGCGGTATCTGCTATGGGTCCGAGCAACAGCGCACCGCATTCGCCGAAGTGGCCTACTATCGACTGCTCTTTCTCGAAGGGACGCACGCGGCACTCGACCCACTAACGACCACGCTGACATCCTTCACCGTCCGCATGAACAGCGCGCGCGCGGTCGACCTCGATGCGCTGCCCTTTCAGGCACACCAACACGCGATCTCGTCAGCGACATCGTACAGCGCCTCGCAAGCTCTCGGTCGGGCGATGCGCGACGCAAATATTGAGCTGTTTCGTTTTCGATCGGCACGCGATGTCGATGGCGGCACTAACGTCGGCGCCTTTACGCCCGCCGTCTTTCATCAGGCCACGCCGCAACACTTCGAACGATGGCATTGCACGGCGACGCGCAGCTTCGTGGATTTCACGCGCGGTGACTTGACGCGAAAGCCCGCAACACACCTGTTTGACCGGGCACAGTTTCTCTCTCCACATTCCGCATTCCCTAGTCCCTAATCCCTGGCCCCCAGTCCCTAGCCCATGCTCTTCCTCGGCGCTCATACCATAGACAACGGCGGCATTCCCATGGCCGCGCGACGAGCTGGCCGCAGCGGTATGCGAGCGCTCCAAATCTTCAGTGCCGTTCCGAAATACTACAATGACAAAGTGGGCGTGAAGCCCGAGCGCGTCGCGCGGTTCACAGAAGCGCTCGCCGAAGCGGGGATCAAGCCAGCGAACGTCATCGTGCATGCGGCATACGTGCTCAACTGCGGCACGCCCGATCCTGAAAAGTGGGCGCGTGCCGCGGGTGGCTTGGCAAAAGAGTTTGAGCGTTCTACAGCGCTCGGTGTCGGCGGCGTCTGCTTTCATCCCGGTGCAGCGACTGACGGAGATCGCGACGCAGCCATCGAACGTATTGCCGAGGCCATGCGCCGCGCGCTCGCGGCGGTACCGGAAGGCACGACACGATTGCTCCTCGAGAATACCGCTGGCGCGGGTACCACGGTTGGTCGAACGCCCGAAGAAGTGGCGGCGATCTTGGCTGGTATCCCAAAGGCGCAGCGTGTTCGCACGGGATATGGACTCGACACCTGTCACCTCTTCGCATCGGGCTTTCCCATCTCGGCGTCGCGTGCCGACCAGAAGCGGGTCCTCGACGCATTCGAAGATGCGACAGGCGAACCGCCCGCCTTCTTTCATCTCAACGACAGTGCCGGCGCGCTTGGCTCCAATCGCGATCGGCACATGCGCATCGGCGAAGGGTTGATTGGTGCCGACGCGTTCGGTTGGCTACTGCACGACAAGCGGGCAAAAAATATTCCGCTCATTTTGGAAACGCCGCAGCAAAACCCGGACATTGCGGACGACGATGACACGCCCGACGCGTGGGACGTGGAGTCAATTGCGCGCCTGCAAACGCTGGCCGAGCACGCGTCGGCGACATGACACGCGAGATGCGTCGATGCCCTCTCGCGACGAAATGCACGCTCGTAAAGTGACGTTGTTGGTGATTTCTGTGGTTTCAGAGGAGAATTCGCATGAATTCACAGGGAAAAGTGTCATTGCCGCTATTGCGCGACGTATCAGTGATTGTACTTTATGCGCGTCTGCGCATTGACGCGACGCCAACAGAGCCGTTTGAAAATCAACGCGGCTCGACCGGTCACCCCCTCAGGAGACGCTATGGCCGCTGCGAAGAAGTCTGCAAAGAAAGCTGCGAAGAAAGCTGCACCGAAAAAGGCTGCCGCACCAAAGAAGGCTGCTGCGAAGAAAGCGGCTCCAAAAAAAGCAGCAGCGCCAGCGAAGGCTGCTGCTCCGAAAAAGGCCGCTGCGCCGAAGAAGGCTGTAAAGGCCGCGAAGCGTACGCCAAACGCGGCGTTCATGAAGGCACTCACGCCAAGTCCGGCGCTCGCTGCCGTTGTTGGTGCGACGCCGCTCGCGCGCACGGAAGTCGTGAAGAAGCTGTGGGTGTATATCAAGAAGAACAGCCTGCAAGACGCCAAGAACCGTCGCATGATCAATGCCGACGACAAGCTCAAGGTGGTCTTCGGTGGCAAGACGCAGGTCAGCATGTTCGACATGACCAAGTTGGTTTCAAAGCACCTCACGTAACCTCGGGTCGGTTCCAGCGTATGTTAGAGGGGGTGCATTCCGATGGGATGCGCCCCCTCTGTGCACCGTTCCTCACAGCCTTTTTACGACGTGGCCTCGAACAAGAAGTCGTCCGACGGTAGCGGCAGCGTTGCTGCAATGCGCGCCGGCAAGACCAAATCGACCGGGCCCAGTGCTTGGGAAAACATCAAGGCGATCGGAATGACCCTCGCGGTCTTTCTGCTCATTCGGACGTTCCTCATCGAGGCGTATCGCATTCCCTCGGGCAGCATGATTCCGACGTTGTTGGTTGGCGATTGGCTGTTCGTCAACAAGCTCGCGTACGGCCCCAACGTGCCGTTTACAAATATCAACCTGCCGGGTTACACCGACCCGAAGCGCAACGATGTGGTGGTGTTCAAGTCGCCAGATCAAATCGACCAGCCCGACGACCCAAATCCAACGCTGGTGAAGCGATGTGTCGCCGTCGCCGGCGACACCATCTGGATGCGTGACGGTTTGCTGTACGTCAACCGCATGCCCCAAAAACAGGGCTTTCCTGCATCGCAGAACGCGAAAGGCGACGGATCGTACGCGCATCCGTTGTTCGTGTGGCAGCACAAGTTTGAACTCAAAGGTCTGACCGTTGGCGATCCACCAACCACGCCAACGATCGACAACTGGGGACCACTCGTCGTCCCGGCCAAACATTTCTTCACGCTCGGCGACAATCGCTACGATTCGAAAGACGGACGCTACTGGGGCTTTGTGCCGCGTGAAAACGTGCGAGGCAGGCCAGTGTTCGTGTACTACTCGTACAACGCCGATGATAGCGATCGCCCGTTGCCATTCCTCACCGACATTCGGTGGGGTCGACTCGGCACCATTCTGCGGTAACATCTGATGCGTCGGCGGCGGAGATCATCTGCAGCGCGCTGGACGGCCTGTGTCGCGGTCTGTGCACTCACGGGCGGTACGGTTCGCGGTGCGAGCGCGCAGCGTCCGTTGGTACGCGGCGCGGTGCACACCGACACGTTGTGGGCGCAGTCGCTGGGCATTCGAAAAGCGCTCACGGTGTATCTGCCGCCCTCGTACGCAACCGCGCGCAATCGCCGGTATCCCGTGCTTGTGTATTTGCACGGGCTCGGTGGCAACGAACGCAATTGGGTAGAGCAGGGCGCGTTGGATCACACGCTCGATTCGTTGATTGCGGCAGGACTGCCCGAAGCAATTGTCGTGATGCCCGATGGCGACGACGGGTGGTATACCACATGGAGTACGCTCGTGACAATGGCCGCGTGTGCCGCGGATACCACGCGACGCGAACCGGCCGCGCAGTTTTGCGTACCGTGGCCGCACTACGATGATTACATCGCGCGTGACATCGTCGCACATGTCGATACGCACTACCGCACCATTGCTGATCGCGCGCATCGTGGCATCGCGGGGTTAAGCATGGGTGGGTACGGTGCGCTCTCGTTGGCGCTCGCGTACCCAGGTGTGTTTGGTGCTGCGGCAAGTCATTCGGGAGTCGTGTCACCGCGCTTTCTTGGACCGAAGCCGTGGACCATGCCTTCGCGGTATGCGCGCGATACGACGGAAATGAAAATTGCGACCGGTTGGTTGTGGCGCTCGATGTCGCCGGCATTTGGCAATGACACCATCAGCTGGACGGCTCGCGATCCAGGACGCATCGCCGCGCGCGCCATTCGTACGGCGAAAGGCCACGTGTCTGCGCTGCCCGCGCTGCGTCTCGATTGTGGCGTAAATGATCCGTACGTCGACCAAAATCGCGACTTGCACCAAACCCTGCGTCAACTCGGGGTGTCGCATGAGTATGCGGAATGGCCCGGAAAGCACGAGTGGCCGTACTGGCGCGCCCACGCAGTGCAGAGTGTGGTTTTCTTGTTGGCGCACACGCGTTCGCACGCCGGTCGTCCGTGAATACCGAACACTTTCCTACGGTCAAGCTGCCATCGGCTGGCGCAAGCGACGATCCGCGCGACTTGGGTCTTGGCAGTGTGGCCGGCGAGAGCGGACATCGTCGGCTGCTGAATGTTGACGGCACATTCAATGTGCGTCGCACCGGCTTGGGGTGGTCACAACAAAACACGTTGTATCATGCCGCGCTCACGCTCAGTTGGCCGCGCTTTTTTGCGGTGCTGACCTTCGCATATCTGTTGTTCAATGTGTTATTCGCGCTGCTTTTCTGGTGTTGGGGCCCGGAGGCGATCAGTGGACCCGTAACCAACTTGCCCGGTGGACGTTTCACGAACGATTTTTTCTTCAGCGTGCAAACGTTCGCGACCATTGGCTACGGGCAAATCGTACCGCATGGTCTTGCATCCAATCTGACTGTCACTGTCGAGGCGTTGGCCGGTGTGTTGTATCAAGCGCTCGCCGCGGGTTTGTTTATCGCGCGGCTGACGCGACCGCGCGCGGCCATTGTGTTCAGCGATCGTGCCGTGATCGCACCGTTCCATCAAGGCTTGGCATTGATGCTGCGCATGACGAACACGCGACGCAGTGAACTGCTGGACCTCGAAGCGCGCGTGGTGCTCAGTCGCATGGTGATGCGCGAAGGCGCACCTGTTCGACAATACGAAGGACTCACACTCGATCGCGACCGCGTGAATTTCATGCCCGTGGCGTGGACGATGGTGCATCCCATCGTGCAGGGCAGTCCGCTCTGGGGAGCGACGCCAGAGTCGCTTGCGCGCGAATCCGCGGAGGTGTTGGTGCTCACCAGTGGGGTCGACGAGACCTATGCGCAAACAGTGCATTCGCGCACGTCGTATCAGGCCGCCGAAATATTGTTTGGCTACAAATTCTCGACGATGTTCGATACGCCAGACGCCAATGGTGCGTTGATTGTCGACGTGCGACGCATTCACGCGACGGAACCGGTCACGCGGTGACAACGTGGGCCGGTCCGACGGGTTCCGTCGCTCTGCGCCGCAGGTAGCTTCCATATTATGTCTCGGTTTTTCCCGCGCGATGTGATTCACTGGGGTGAGGAGCGGCTACATCCGCTTCGCGCATTTGCGGTGCGCACCATCGAGCCGGCTGGAATTACAGGTTTGGTGTTACGCGTGTATCGTGCGCTCGTACTCAGTGCGGCCATGGGGGCCGGATGGATTGCCTTTGTGAGCGGGCTCACGTTCGGCGTCCTCGTTCTCTGCGCTGTGCTCACGTGGCACCTCGGCAACTTTCCAATTCGCCGTTGGCCGATGCGCGTGTTCGCCTTCGTGATCATTGAAGTAACCGCGGAAC
>JAYTTR010000233.1:0-7621 GCA_043744935.1 Gemmatimonadaceae bacterium | reverse complement strand
GGTATCGGCGGCTGACGTTTGCGGGATGATGCCGACGAAGACGCGCTTATTGTCATCACTCCAGGCAAGCGATGCGCGATCACTGAGTACGAACCCTTTCGGAAAACCAGTGGCTGTACCCGGATCAAGCGTCGCTGGTGTAAACTCGGCATTGGCGCGAATCGCGCGCACATTGTCGAACACGATGAGTTTGTTGTCGCGTTCGCGCATCTTTTCTACGTCACGACCCTTCAACACCGCGATCGACGAACCGTCGTCATTCCATGTCAAACGATTGTACGCGCGTGCGTCGTTGTCGAGAATGTCCGTACGACCGGCCGCGAGATCAATCACAAACAGGCCATTCCCGTCACGGACGGCAGCATCAACGGTATAGGCGAGCAAATCACCCGTTTTATTGAACGCCACGTCGCCAACGCTGCCGAGGAATTGGCTGCGGTTGGTGGTGAGATCGTGAAGGATGACGTCAGTACCGCGTGCGGCCGCGGGATTTGTTGCAGGCGTCGCTGCAACGGGTGCGCCACCGGCACCCGCTCCTCGGCCGCCGGCGTCGGTTGCACCCGCAGCACGTCGGCGTAGCAAGAGATAATTCGACGTTGGTGCGAAGGCGGCTGACTGCATGTCTTGCCACGCGTGAATGCGGCCGGTGGCGAGTTCACGCAATTCGTAGCGGCGCAGTGCAGGCGGCGTGGGTGTGGCACCACGACCCGCGTTTGTCGCGGGTGTTGCTACGGCAAGTGCAACAGCAGGTGCGACGGGAGACGATGGGCTAGTTGGCAGGGGGATTGGCGAAGGAACAACAGCCCCAGTGTCCGAGCCAGCCGGTATGCCGACGCGGCCGCGCCCAACGCTTCCTGGTGGATCGATTTGATAAACGATCCAGCGAGAGTCCGGCGAGAATGCTGCCTGTGTGGCGTTAGCGATTTCGACGTCTTGATTGGTGGCGAGATTTTGAATATGCAACACGGGTTTTGCATCGACGGTGTTTGTGTTCGTGAATCGAAGTCCGTACGTAACCCATTTTCCATCACCCGAAATCTGTGCGTTGTCGATATTGCGCCACCTCGCGTAGTCGCTGACGGAGAGGATTTTTTTCGCAGCTGCCGTGCGCGTCGCCGACGCGTTTGGTGATTGTGTTGTCGATGGCTGTGCTTGCGACGACAGCTGCGCAACAGCGCGCGCGGATGGTAGCGCGGCAAGTACGCCAACGGTGGCGATCATGCGGGCGGCGAGTACAAAATGCTTCACGGGTGTGCTCCGGTCTGGGTGCGCAGTCGTTTCTGACGAGTGGCTACGCATAGAATGGTTGCCGAACTGGACGGCGGCAACCGGTGCGCGCGGAGCTGGGTGGACGGTGTGCGGGATGACTCGTTCCGGCATCGACACTTTGCACCTTTTGTTCGTAGCGGCTACATCAAACAACCGCACTGCGAAGTACGCGAATTGATTGCAACGGCTAGAAGTGGCGACGCGACAATGCTAATTGGGAAATCAACGGACACGATATCAACGGAACCAGCGGACAACTCGCTGACAACTGTCGAACCGCAAAAAAGATTTGCTGTCATGGTATCCGTGCGTGTCCGTTGGCGTTGGTCGAAGCGGGAAATTTTGCGCTTGATGCATGACGAATTCGCGTGAATCGTAATCCTTACGGGAAGCTGGCTGCGCTAGCGGTGGCGCTCGACGGCGGATGACTGTAGCGTCTAGCGATGGAATCCATTTTCGCGATTGCTTTGGGGCTGGGCTTAGCAGCGGCCAGCGGTATGCGCGTTTTCGTGCCATTGCTCGCGTTGAGTGTGGCATCAGCAACCGGACATGTGGCGTTAGCGCCGGGATGGGAGTGGCTCGGCAGCACGACGGCCCTCGTTACCTTTGCGACGGCAACCATTCTGGAGATTGTCGCCTATGCAGTGCCGTGGCTGGATCACGCGCTGGATGTCGTGGCAACACCGGCGGCATTAATCGCTGGGATGATTGCATCTGCGTCGGTGCTGGTCGACCTGCCGCCGATCCTTAAATGGAGCATCGTCATAATCGGTGGTGGCGGCCTCGCTGGCCTGACACAGGGCGCAACGGTAGCGGCGCGACTAAAATCGGGACTGTTGACGGGCGGGCTCGCCAATCCGATTGTCGGTGTTGCTGAACTCGTCGGCGCCGTCGGATTGTCTGCGTTAGCCGTTTTCGTGCCGATTGCCGCGATTGTGGTCCTGTCTTTGCTGTTGTGGATGGTTTTTCACCGCGCGGGTCGCCTCATCTTTGGGCGCCGCGCTAATCCCAGCGCGCCGGGTGGGCGCGTGATGCCGTAACGCGGAGTGCCACGCATGGGTATTCTCTTCACGTTGATCATTGGTCTCATCGCAGGTGCTGTGGCAAAGTTTCTGATGCCGGGGAAAGATCCGGGTGGAATCATTATCACCATCTTGCTGGGCATTGCTGGCGCATTTGTCGGCACGTGGATTGGACAAACAGTTGGGTGGTACCAGCCTGGTGCGCAAGCGGGCTTTATCGCCAGTGTCGTGGGCGCGATGCTGTTGTTGTTCTTGTATCGGATGTTTGCGGGTCGCAAAACCGTGTAACGCTGTCGGGGCGCTCAAGCCGTTATCGCATTGATGACGGCTTGAGGCCTAACGCGGTGTTAAGCCAACGGATCATGGGCAGCATCGCTGCATAGTGATTGGCCAGGCGTAACGGTAGTTTCACACTCTGCAGTTCGTCATTGCTCACCGCACATCCTGCGGTAAATGATTGATAGCGCAGCCACGCTGCGGCCTTGTGATCGGCATCAAATCCGCGCGGAGTGCGTGTGAGCATCGCCTCAGAATCCAACGCGCCGAACCGTTTCTTGAAGCCGCGACTCAGGACAATGTCTTCGAACCCTTCCGAATCATCGGCAAGTGATTCGCGAATTTTATTCAGTCCCGGACGCGGCGGCATCCAAATACCGCCACCACAAAACGATCCGGCGGGCGCCATGTGAAAGTAGAATCCTGCACCACCATGTGCGGCTTCTCCGCCAACGCCATGACCCGCATCGCGATGAAAGAACCAACAGGCGATGTGTGTTTTGTATGGCGATTTATCTTTCGAGAATCGTACATCGCGATGAATGCGAAACGATGACTTTTTTGGCGACCCAATAATTTCCGGCGCGATGCTGGCGAGATGCACATCAACTTCTTCGATGAGCGATTGTAACGGGAGTTTCAGTTGCTGCTCGTATTCGCTCCGATGCTCTTCAAACCATTCTTTGCGGTTGTTTTTGGCCAAGCCGCGCAAGAAGGTCATTGCTTTCGGTGAAAATCCGCGAAAACTGTCCATGCTTACGGTGCTGGAAAAAGAAATCGGAGAAAGAGACCGGTACGCTCACCCCACGCGCGCTCATCGTGCAGCGCGCCATCGGCCTCCATGTACTGCAAATCGACACCAGGCTGCCAGCCTTTGCGCACGAGTATGCGATATAACAATTGTGTGCCCTTGAGCATCCGTTTTTCTCCGGTGCCGACATCAAGCCAAATTTTGAGTGCGGACCGTCGATCCGGATCGGCGCTGAGCTGGCGCACGATCCATCGATCATCCCACCACACGGACGGGGAAAGAAGCGCAAGCTTGCCGAAAACCATCGGGTGCGTGAGCCCGAGGTATAACGTGAGCAATCCGCCAAGCGAACTGCCGGCGAGTCCCGTGTCGTGCGCACTACGCCGTGTCCGATACGTCCGGTCAATGAATGGCTTGATTTCGTACACCAGCATTTGACCGTATTGGTCGGCGAGTCCGCCAGCGTCATGCGCGGAATCGCGCGTCGGCGTGTACTCGTCGATGCGATCGCGTCCAGCGTTTCCAATCGCAACGAGAATCATTGGTTCAATTGCTCCCGCGTGTACGAGCGCGCGCGCCGTTGTATCGACGCCCCACTGCACACCAAACGGAGACATGGGTAAATCATCGAATACGTTTTGTCCGTCATGCAGATACAGCACGGGGTAACTGCGCAGCGACTCGGTGTGATATCCCGGCGGCAAGCACACCACGAGATCGTGATCGTGCGGCAAGAAGCGCGATCGTACTTGACGATAGTGCTCAAGCGAACCCACATGTTTTGGCATAAGTGGAGCGCTCGCTGCGTCGCCGAGCAGTCGCGTCACGTGCACGGAGTCATGGTCGAGCTACGACGTCTGGTGGAACGTTGCCAGCGACAAACGCTGCAATGTTCTGGAGTGCGCGTTCGCCCATCGCAGTGCGTGTTTCGATCGTCGCGCTGCCCAGATGCGGCAGCAACACCACGTTTTCCATTTCTTTCAAATCGGCCACCACCGACGGCTCAAACTCATACACGTCGAGCGCTGCGCCGGCGATGACTTGCTCGCGTAGCGCGCTGGACAACGCCCACTCATCGACAATGTCACCACGTGCGGTGTTGACGAGATACGCACTGTCTTTCATCAGACGCAGTCGCTCGGCGTTGATGAGATGCTTCGTATCTGGAGTAGATGGACAGTGCAGCGAGACAACGTCCGCGCGTTGTAAAAGGTCGTCCAGCGTGGTTGCACGTTCGGCATTTGCCGGTCCGGCAGACGCTGCGTCTTCAATGCGCGGATCGCGCGGCGCGTACCAGAGTATGTGCATGCCAAACGCGCTTGCCGCATGCCGTGCTACCGCGCGCCCGATGCGTCCATACCCAATGACGCCCAATGTTTTTCCACGCGGACTGCGACCGACCATATGCGTGGGACGCCATCCCGACCATGCGCCGGTCCGCACGTGTCGTTCGCCTTCTCCCATGCGCCGCATGATCATCAGCATCAACCCAATGGCGAGATCTGCGGTGTCGTCGGTCAGCACATCAGGCGTGTTCGTCACCGTGATGCCGGCGCGTTTTGCTGCGTCGAGATCGATGTGGTTGACCCCGACACCGAAATTTGCAATGAGTTTCGTGCGTATTCCGGTACCACTCAACTGTTCCGCACCAATTTTGTCGGTGACTGTGCAAAAAATGATATCTGCTTGCTGCAGCGCTGCGGTGAGTTGCTCAGGCGCCAGTGCGATATCCGTGCGATTGAGTCGCGCGTCGTAGTGCGCAGCGACGGTTGCCTCAATGCTTGCCGGCAACTTGCGCGTGACAAGCACAATCGGACGTTCGGGCAACTTGCTCACGCGACGCGCCAATGTGCGAGTGCAGCTCCGACACCTGCACCCAGCGTGACTGGCACACCGGCATCGAGCAGGGCCATCTCGACACCCGCCAACGCGCCGGCAAGAGTGAGCGCGTTCATGTCGCCTAAATGCCCAATACGAAAAACTTTGCCGGCCACTTCGCCGAGCCCGGCGCCAAGTGAAATATCGTAGCGACGAAAGGCGATATCGACGATGCGTGCGGAGTCGATGCCGTCGGGCACGACCACGGCCGTTAGTGTATCGGACGCAATGTCCGGACGGCGCGCACACATGCCGAGGCCCCATTGCGCGACCGCCGCGCGGACGCCGGTGGCTAGTCGTCGATGCCGTGCGGCGACCGCCGTCATCCCTTCTTCAAGCAGCATGGTCAACGATTCGTCGAGGCCAAACAACAACGAAATTGCGGGTGTTGACGGAAAATATCCACGCTCGTTTTGATCGCGCATCGGCCGGAGATCGAAGTACGAGCGTGATGATTTCGCATCTGCAACACGGGCCATCGCTTTCTCACTCACCGCGAGAATACCAAGTCCACCCGGCAGCATGAACCCTTTTTGCGAGCCGGTGATCGCAAGGTCAACGCCCCATTGATCAAACTGGAATTCCAGACTCGCGATCGAGCTTACTCCGTCCACATACAAAAGCGCCGGATGTTGTGCGCGATCCATCGCGGATCGTACCGCACCAACATCATTGGTCACGCCAGTCGCGGTTTCGTTGTGCACGAGGAGCAATCCCTGATACTCGTGTGCGGCGTCCGCGCGTAGTGCCGCTTCAATTTTGTCCATCGGCGCCGCTTCGCCCCAAGGCACTTCGATCACGTCAACCGAATACCCCAGTGCACGCGCGGTTTGAATATACAAATGTGAAAATTGTCCAAACCGTACGGCCAGCAGTCGCGCGCCGGGATCGAGCGTATTGACCAAAGATGCTTCCCACATCGCCGAGCCAGAGGCGGGGAAAACAAAACATTGGCCGTTTGTTTGATTGATGATATGCGGTAATCGCGAAAGGATTGATCGCGTGAGCGTCGGAAAGGCGGAGGAGCGATGGTCTTCTTGCTGGCGATTCATTGCGCGCAGCAGGCGATCGGGTACGGGGGTGGGCCCCGGGATCTGCAGGAAGTGCCGTCCGGCCATGATCAAATCGTCGAAGGTGAAGGAAGTTCGGTGGAGGGCGTGATGATCGTTGATGCCGCGAGTGTTACTGCAGTCGCGGCATCGGCTTCGGGTTCATCTGCGTCATCGGTATCTTGCTCGTCATTTTTCGGATCGAGGACACGGAGCAATCGTCGACACAAGCGCGCGAGTCGTGCGCGTTGATCCCCGCTGAGTTCCGACATGAGCGCGACGATTGCCGCGGAGCGAACGGGGGTCGCCTCCGTTAGAAGATCGCGACCGGCCACCGTGAGATGGATGGTGATGAATCGTCGATCCGTGGCATGCCGTTCTCGACGCACCAGCGTGCGCGCTTCGAGCGCATCGATAATCGCCGTCATTTGCGCTTTGCTGCGGCCCAGGGCTTCGGCCAGTTCTTGTTGATGCACCGAGCCGCGCGTAGCTAATGTGTCCAGCACGCCAAACTGCGACGCGGAGAGACCAAAGGCATGTACGGCATGTTCGACACGCGCGGCAGAGAGTGCAGCGGCACGTTGAAGTCGACTGTAAGCATCGAGTGCGCGACGTCGCTTTTTATCACCTTTCCCACTCATCCGTCTCTCCAGACCTACGCGCGCGTGATACCGAGATGTCGAGTCGCCATGCGGTCGGCGAGTACGGAGGTCACGGCCATGATGGTCTCCTGCGGATTGACGCCCAACGAGGTGGGCAGCAGTGAACCATCTGCAATGTATAGACCACGCACCCCGTGACGCTCGCCCTCCGGTGTCGCGCCGCTGGTCCGTGGGTTCACGCCCATTCGGCACGTGCCATTGACGTGCGCGGAGAAGAGCCCAATCCGATTTGGTGCGAGCGAGGCGGTCGCTAGTCGCGCGAGGTCAGCCTCGCGACGAACGCGCACCGGCGTCGCGTGAAACGTGCTCACCTCGGTCGCCCCTGCGGCCAGATGCAGGCGTGCCGTTGCGGTGATCGAGGCCTGCACGCGTGCCTGATCGGCCGTGCTTAACGCATACGTGATGTGTGACTGCCCGGCGCGATCGGTGGTCACGCGACCGCTGGAGTGACCTGTACTGGCGCCATCGCGGGTGAGTGCGATGAGCACGCCTGTTTGATTGGCGATGCGCATTTGTTGCGCGTGCGCCGGGCCGAAGCCGGGTGTTGCCGCAGCAGTGAATGACGGATGCATCGGTGGGCACTCGATCCAGAATCCGTAGTCGGTGTTATTCCACCGAATAAATTCATCGCACATTGTCGTGAGCGGAATGCCAGTGCTTGTGACAATATCGCGACCATATGTACCGACGATGGCTGTGGTGGGATGCAAACGC
>JAYTTR010000232.1:0-7646 GCA_043744935.1 Gemmatimonadaceae bacterium | reverse complement strand
CCATGACCGCACTCTTGTCCCGTCGACGTGGCTTGACCGTTGCCTTTGCGCTCGCCGTGATTGGCGTGTTTGGCGCCTGCGAGACGAAGGGTGGATTTCATGGCATCGAGATCGACCCCGCGCGGTCGCTGCCAGCGTTTCAGTTCCGCCAAGCCAATGGGACGATGTGGCGAACAGTCGCCGAATCCGGACGTCCCCAATTGTATTTTTTTGGATATACGCATTGCCCGGACGTGTGCCCCACGACGCTTGCTGACTGGACGCGCGTGAAAAAAGCGTTGGGCACTGCATCGTCGCGTGTGCGCTTTGTTTTTGTGACGATCGATCCCGAACGCGACACACCAGCGATCGCTGCCCGCTACGCGACGCAATTTGACAGCAGGTTTGTTGGCGTGTCGGGCGACTCGTTGACCACGGTGCGTATCAAAGAGGCGTTTGGCGTGGTGGCATATCACGAGGGTGGGCGTGAACCAGATGGATATTTTGTGAGTCACTCCTCGCAGGTGTTTTTGGTTGACGGGAAGGGGAGACTGGTCGCGCAATATCCGTTTGGCATCGGGTGGGAAGCGATGACGGCGGATTTGAAGCGTTTCCTGTGAACACGCGCGGATGTGTGTTGGTGGTCGGCGCGCTCACTATCGTGCTCGGGGCGGCGTGCGCGCGTACACCACCTGCTGGGCCCGTACAAGTGCTCGATGCGTGGGCGCGTCCGGCCGACTCTGGTGCAACGGGTGGCGTGTATCTCGTGCTCAAGAATACAGATACGGCCGCACTGCACATCACGAGTTTCGAAACGCCGGTATCGACGTCAACCGAGGCGCACGAAACGATGATGCACGGTGACATGGCGGCGATGGACATGCGCGCGGAACTGGTCATTGCCCAAGGGGCCACACTCACGATGAAGCCTGGTGGTACGCACCTCATGCTGATGCATCTTACACGGCCACTGACGCGACAAGCGACAGTACCGGTCACGTTGCGCTTTTCCGACGGTCGGACGTTTGTGGCAATGGCGCAGGTACGCACGCCATGACCGGGCTCGCGTAGTGCGTCGTTCACTGCTCATTGCATCGGTCGCGATTGCGTCTGTGGCGATCGCGTGGCTCACGTGGCCACGTGCCGATATCGAAATTCGCGTTGCCCGAGGCGGCGTTGCGACCGTTGTTGATGGCTATGGTCGTCACTCCGCCCTGCGCGACACGGTATTTGTTGGTGGTAGCGGTGCGCGTCGCAAGGTTCGCGTAGTGAACAACGACACGATGCCGCATCAGCTGGCAATGTTTCGCGCGGCCTCTGGCAACACGACGGAGTATACCATTCCGCCGGGTACGTACGGTGGTGCGTGTACTGCGCACGCAACAAGCAAACATCTGACGTTCGTCGTGCAATGAGCAGGCGATGACGAGTTCAGAAACGCGCTCACTGCGTCCGATTGACGAGGTGCTTGAAGAAGAGTTGGTAGCGCTGCAGGCGGCAGGGCTCAAACGTTCCATGCGCGCGGTACGGCAGCGTCGTTCCGGCACCGTCATACTCAATAACGAGCGCATCGCTGATTTTGCGTCGAATGATTATCTCGGATTGGCGGCGGATCATCGCGTGGCGCGCGCAGCGAGCGCGGTTTTGCAAGCCGAGGGTACGGGGGCGGGCGCGGCGCGTTTGATCTCGGGGAATCATCCCGTTCACGACGCGCTCGAACGCGAGCTGGCGCGGTTCAAAGGCGTCGATTCGACGTTGCTCTTCCCGTCGGGCTACATGGTGAATATTGGCGTTATTCCGGCGCTTGTTGCGCCGGGTGACGTGATTTACAGCGATGAGCTCAATCACGCGTCGATAGTGGACGGCTGCCGATTATCGAAGGCGACGGTGCGCATTTTCCCGCATGGGGATGTCGATGCGCTGGCGTTGATGTTAGGAGAAGACGTCGGCCTGTATCGACGCGCGCTCATTATCGTGGAAGGCGTATTTTCGATGGACGGCGATCTCTTTCCGTTGGATCGCCTGGTTGAAGTCGCCGAACGGTTTGGTGCGTGGACGTATGTCGACGATGCGCATGGAACCGGCGTGCTTGGTGCGACCGGCGCGGGCACGTTGGAGCATTTCGGTGTCACCGCGCGCATTGATGTTGTCGTTGGCACGTTGGGAAAAGCGTTTGGCACTGCGGGTGCGTTTGTGGGTGGATCGCAGCGATTGATCGAGTATCTCACCAACCGCGCCCGGTCCTTCATTTTCACCACAAGTACGCCGCCAGCTATTGCGGCAGCAACGTTAGAGGCGCTGCGATTGTCCCTGGTGGAAACGTGGCGACGAACAGCGGTGCTTGATCGTGCGCGTCAGCTACGTGAACGGTTACGCAGCGCTGGTCACGATGTGCCAGGTGCACGCGATGGACACATTCTCCCCATCCGCGTGGGCGATCCGATGCGCACGATGAGTGTGGTCGCGGACATGCGTCGACGTGGATTTCTTATCGGCGGCGTGCGACCGCCCACCGTACCGGCTGGCACGTCACGATTGCGTGTGTCGGTGTCAGCGCTGCATCCGCCCGAGTTGGTGGATGCGCTGGCGGCGAGTCTGCTGGCGGCGATGCGATGGTAGGACAGAAGGAAGAGGGATTCGAGCATCGGGACAACAGCGACGAGGCCGACGACATTGAGGAGGCCGATGATGTCGCGCTTGATACCGTGCTTTTGCAGGATGCGGCGCACATCTGGCATCCGTATACGCAGCATTTACAGGCGCCGATTCCGATCGCGATTGCACGCGCGAAAGGTGCGTGGCTGTATGAAACGGATGGTCGTCCAATTCTCGACGCAATCTCGTCATGGTGGGTGACAACACATGGACATTGTCACGACGATATCGTCGCGGCGATCGCTGAGCAGGCGCGTACGCTCGATCAAGTCATTTTCGCTGGGTTCACCCACGCGCCCGCAGCGGCGCTCGCCGCTGGACTCTGCGCGCGATTACCACGCGGATTGTCTCGGATCTTTTTTTCTGATGATGGATCGACCGCCGTTGAAGTGGCGATCAAGCTGTCATTGCAATCGTTTGCCAATCGTGGGCAGCCACGTCGGCTGATCGCCGCGCTTGATCACGCGTATCACGGTGACACATTTGGCGCGATGGCGGCTGGCGCGCGTGGTGTGTTCACACACATGTACGAACCGTTGTTGTTCGAAGTCGCGCGACTTCCTGATCCGTCCGAAGGGGACACGATTCGTGCGCTCGACCAGCTGTTGCAAACGCGCGGGTCTGAACTAGCCGCCGTAATCGTCGAGCCATTGATACTCGGTGCCGGTGGCATGCGCGTGTGGGATGAACGCGTGCTGCAGCAAATACGTGAGCGGACGCGCGCCGCAGGTGTGCATCTCATTGCCGACGAAGTGCTCCCGGGCTTCGGTCGAACGGGGCCGATGTTTGCATGTGAGCGTGCCGATGTTGCACCGGATTTGCTGTGCATGTCGAAAGGGCTTACGGGCGGTACACTGCCACTTGGCGCGACCGCAGCAACGGAAGCGATCTACGACGCATTCTTGAGTAGCGATCGCGAGAAAACATTTTTTCACGGGCACTCGTATACCGCCAATCCGATTGCGTGTGCGGCGGCGCTGGCATCGCTTGAGCTCTTCGATGATGACAGTGAAGACGATCGCATTCGCATTGAAGTAGCGCAGGCGCAGCATCTGTCATCATTGCGTGGTGTGCCGGGCGTGCATGCGGTGCGTCAAATCGGAACCATCGCGGCCGTCGAACTCTCGGGTACAACGGGATATCTCAGTGGTGTTGGTCGGGAGCTCGCAAGTTTCGCGTTACAGGAACGCGTGTTGCTGCGCCCGCTGGGCAACGTGGCGTATTGTCTTCCCCCCTACTGCACTACAAATGAAGAACTGGATCGCGTCTACCACGTGATGCAGCGTTTTCTTGCCGGAGAACGCGCGGACGTGCCCGGGCCCGGAGGGCCGGTGGATGACTGAAGCATCGCCCGGAGCTACGCTGCCGCTGTTACGTCTCGCGATTTCGGGGACGGATACAGGCATTGGCAAGACCGTGGTGGCAACAGCGCTCACGGCGCGCGCTGTACAGCTTGGCCAACGTGTTGCCGCGATGAAACCTATTGAAAGTGGCATTGATGAACGCGTCGACGTTGCTGGCGCGCGCCGTTCCGATGCAGAGCGCTTGCAAGAAGCGGCTGGCGGCGCGGACGATCTGTCGATCGTTCGTCCGTATGCGTTGCGCGAACCACTCGCACCCATGGTCGCAGCGCATCGCGCAGGCGTCACTGTCTCGCTCGACGTGCTCGATGCCGCGTTCAACACGTTGTGCACGGCGCGGGAAGTCATCGTCGTCGAGGGCGCTGGTGGATTGCTCGTGCCGATCACGCGCACGATGTCGTTTCTCGACCTGTTCTCGCGGTGGCGCTGCGAACTCATCATCGTCGCTGTCGACCGACTTGGCGTTCTCAATCACGTGCTGCTCACGGTTCGCGCGGCGGAGAGTGGCGGACTGCCTGTGCGCGCGATCATTTTGACGTCGCATACGGAAAAGGAGGCAACTATTTGCGAAGCGACCAACTACGATGCGCTGTGCGCACTGTTGCCGCATCACACGATTATCCGTTTTCCGTGGGTAGACCGTACCGACTCGTTAGGCGCACTTGCCGCTGCAGCGGAACGTAGTGGGCTTGATGCGTTGCTCCTCCGCGAAACACCGGTGCCAACGGCGCCGGGTACCCTTTTCTTCGACTGATGACTGCTCTGCACCCTACCGCGTACTGGCAACAGCTCGCCGACCGTTCGCTCGCGGGCGAGCTCCTTTCGCGTGAAGAAGCGCATGCGGTGTTGACCGCGCCCGATGACGCATTGCTCGATCAACTTGCGGCGGCGTATCGGGTGCGCCGAGCGGCGTGGGGCAATCGCGTGCGGTTGCACTTTTTGCTCAACGCGCAAAGCGGACTCTGTCCGGAAGACTGTCACTATTGCTCGCAGTCCAAAATCTCGACGGCCGAAATCGAGAAGTATCCAATGCTGGCGCTGGCGAAAATCATGGAGGCGGCCGATCGCGCTGCGCTGCTCAAGGCTGGCACGCTGTGCATGGTGATTTCTGGACGTGCGCCTGGCGAAACGGTGTTTGCGAAAGTGATCGATGCGGTGCAAGCGGTACGCGCGAAACATGATTTGAAAATCTGCGCGTGTCTCGGGCTACTGAACGCCGAGCAGGTGCAACGGCTCAAGGCGGCGGGTGTGGAGACGATTAATCATAATCTCAATACGTCGGCCAACTTTACGTCGGAGATTGTGAGTACACATACATTTGAAGATCGTGTTGGCACGGTGCAGGCGGTGAAGGATGCCGGGATGAAAACGTGCAGCGGCGGCATTCTAGGAATGGGCGAGAGTGACGATGACGTGATTGATCTCGCGTTGTCGTTGCGTGAACTCGACGTGAAAAGTGTGCCTGTCAATTTTCTTATTCCGGTGCCGGGTACCACGTTTGCCAACATCCGCGAGCTCGATCCGCGACGGTGTCTGCGCATTCTGGTGCTGTATCGTCTGCTGTTGCCAACACAGGAAATTCGCGTGAGCGGCGGACGCGAGGTGCATTTGCGCAGCATGCAAGTGATGGGGCTGTATGCCGCAAATTCAATTTTCATTGGTGATTACCTCACGACACAGGGTCAGACGGCACGAGACGATTTGCGCATGATTGAAGACGCAGGTTTTGTGCTGGAGACCCCCGATGGCGCATCGTACGAAGGCGATGCGTTGGCCGGTGTCCCTGACAATTATCCACGGGCGGCGCTGCCGTTGGTCGAGGTTTAGTCGATGTCGAATATTTCTATCGCCGATATTCGCACCGACTACAAGCGCGCCGAACTCACGGAGGCCGATGTCGACGCCGATCCTTTCGTGCAGTTTCACCGATGGTTTGACGAGGCTGTAAAGTCTGACGTGATCGAGCCCAACGCGATGTGTTTGGCAACGGCCACTCCGGACGCGTATCCATCCGCGCGCATTGTGTTGCTCAAGGCGGCCGATGAGCGCGGTTTCGTATTTTTTACAGACTATCGCAGTCGCAAAGGTCAGGAGTTGGCCGACAATCCGCACGCGTCGCTCTGTTTTTTTTGGGCTGAGCTAGAACGGCAGGTCCGTATTGCGGGGGCGGTGCAGCGAGTGAGTCGCGCTGACTCGGACCAGTATTTCCATTCGCGCCCCGTCACGAGCCAATTGGGCGCCTTCACATCGCATCAGAGTAGTGTGCTGTTGTCACGCGATGCGTTGGAGCGTGAGGTCGCCGACAACCAACAGCGCTTCGCGGACACTGTGGTGCCGCTCCCGGATCATTGGGGTGGCTTTCGTGTGGTACCCGAGGAGTTGGAGTTTTGGCAGGGTCGTCGCAGTCGCTTGCACGATCGCATCAGCTTTCGGCGTGAAGCCGGTGTGTGGGTACGTCGTCGATTGTCACCATAAGGCTGGACCCGTCGGGAACTGTCGTGACCCGTCAGGAGTTGCGCCTTGATGACTCCCGACACGAACTCTTCTAGTGGTGCGACGTCCGCCGTTCTCATTCTTGGGGCAACGGGCGGCATTGGGGCGTCGCTTGCACGACGTCTTGCAGCAACCGGTGCATCCCTGTTCCTCGTGGCGCGGCGTGAAGAGGTGCTCATTGCGCTTTCGGACGAGTTGGGCGCGCGCACCTCGGTACAGTATGCAGTGGGCGACGCGACTGATTTTGCGGAGATTGATCGCGTAGCAGACCGTGCGCGCGAGGCCTTTGGTTCTTTGACGGGTGTTGTGAATTGCGTGGGTTCATTGTTGCTCAAGCCGGCGCATTTAACCAAAGCGGAAGAATTTCAGGCGGTCATCGCGGCGAATTTGACCAGCGCATTTGGCGCGGTGCGCAGCGCGGCCCGCGTGATGCCCGATGGGGGAAGCGTGGTGTTATGCAGCTCAGCGGCAGCGCGCACTGGGCTGGCCAATCATGAAGCAATTGCCGCCGCCAAGGCCGGCGTATTGGGACTTGTCGTGTCTGCAGCCGCAACGTACGGATCGCGCGGGTTGCGCGTGAATGCGGTGGCACCTGGGCTTGTGCGAACGCCGCTTACCGCACGCATTACATCATCGGTGCCGGCGTCTGAAGCGTCGCGCGCGATGCATGCGTTGGGTCGCCTGGGTGAGCCCGACGACGTCTCAGGCCTCATGGCGTGGCTGCTCGGCCCCGACGCATCGTGGGTGACGGGTCAGTGTTTTGGTGTGGATGGCGGATTAGGTACGGTGCGCGCGAAGTAGCTTATGTCTTCGGAACCGCGCCCACCAAGAACGGCGTCATCGCCGGTTGCGGCGAACCCGCGGCCGGTTCTTCCGTCACCGCAAACGCGTCAACCGTATCTCCCTGCTTCACGATTGCAACGCCCGCGACGAGCGCGCTGCCATCAGCGTCGGGGTTGAACAGCTTGATCGGCACCGGCTTCCCGTTGCGAATCGCCCATAAGCAGTAGGTACGATTTTTCGGCACCTGCGCGAGCCCCGATGCGAGAACCACGGCGCGTCCTTCACGTGTGTTCCAGAACACTTGCATGCCCGGCCCTTTCGATTCGTTCGCCGCCAATCGAACCAGCACGAGATCATTGCCGCCATCTAACAATG
>JAYTTR010000231.1:0-7649 GCA_043744935.1 Gemmatimonadaceae bacterium | reverse complement strand
CGTCGGAAAGACCACACTCGCCCGATTGTTCGCGCAATTAGCCGATGCCGCGTTCGTGTCGTTCTCGGCGGTGAGCGACGGTGTCGCACGCGTACGTGAAGTGGTTGTAGAAGCGGAGCATCGCCGGAATGGTGGAACGGGGACCATTTTATTTGTCGACGAAATACATCGATTCAATCGCGCTCAGCAAGACGCATTTCTTCCGCACGTCGAGGCGGGAACGGTCATCTTGGTGGGTGCGACCACCGAGAACCCATCATTCGCGCTGACGGGCGCGCTGCTGTCCCGCATGCGCGTGATGGTGCTCGAACCAATAGGCGTTGACGATCTTGCGCTGCTCATTGATCGCGCGCTTGCGGATGTCGATCGCGGGCTCGGTGCGCGGAAGCTTCTTATTGATGCAGATGCGCGAACTTTACTGGCGGAACAAGCAGACGGAGACGCGCGACGGACCCTTGGCATTCTCGCGGCGGCGGCGTCGCTGATCGACGACAACGCCACGATTACGCGCGCGCATATCGAGGCGTCCGTGCAGCATCGCATACCACACTATGATCGCGGTGGCGAGGCGCACTACAATCTGATTTCGGCGCTGCACAAGTCGCTGCGCGGCAGTGATCCGCAGGGTGCCTTGTATTGGCTCGCGCGCATGATCGAGGGCGGCGAAGATGCGCGCTACATCGCGCGACGCATGATTCGGATGGCCAGCGAAGATATTGGTTTGGCCGATCCTCAGGCGCTGAGCGTGGCACTGGCTGCCGCTGACACCTATGAGCGGTTGGGTTCTCCCGAAGGAGAACTCGCGATTGCCGAAGCCGTTGTGTATCTCGCAACGGCACCGAAGTCGGCGCGCGTGTACGAAGCGTGGAAGGCTGCACTCGACGCGGCGCGATCAACACCGGCGGCTCCAGTGCCCATGCATTTGCGCAACGCGCCTACCGGTCTCATGAAGGAACTCGGATATGGAGACGGGTATCAATACCCACATGCGGTGCCCGCGGCCTACCTTCCGCAGAGTTATTTGCCACCGGTCCTCGACGGGCAGATGTTTTACCAGCCAGGACCGTTTGGTTTCGAGCGGGACATTGCGAAGCGCCTCGCGTGGTGGACACAGTTGCGCGAGCGCACCAACGACTCGAACGATACTGCTGCATCCGGCAGCGTGACTGACATTTCCGATGGAGCCCCTCCATGAAGAAGCATTTTGCGCTGTCCCGTCGATGGTCCGACATCGTTTCTCTCACGTTGCTAGCGTTCACGGCGAGTTGTGCTTCGCTCGGGCGTGCGAGTTTTAAAGAGCCAGTTGTCAGCCTGAAGGAATTCACGGTCACGGGCTTGGGATTGACGGGTGGCAGTGTCGATGTGGTGCTCTCGGTTTACAACCCCAATCACTTCAAACTCGACGCCGCGAAGATGACGTATCGCGTGGATGTTGATTCCATTCAACTGGGCAGTGGTGAGCTCGCCGACCGGTTTGTCGTGCAGAGCGGTGATTCGTCGCTCGTACGCTTACCTGTGCAATTCACCTATGCTGGACTCGGTGCCGCTGGTCGGTCGATGATCACGGCGCGTTCCATCAACTATCGCGTGCGCGGCGACTTCACCGTCGGTACTCCGCTGGGAAGTTTTACCCGACCATATGACCGGACAGGTCGATACTCGTCGATCGCCGGCAAGGGCCGATAGTGCTGGCTTTGGTTCACAGTCTTCGTCTCATTTAAGGAATCCACTCATCAGTCGCGACATTATTTCACTGACGCCGCAAATCGAGAAGGCTATTCTCGTGAGTGCACCCGCCAAAAGCAGCCGGGCGCGTGTGCATGCGGAGGAACATCTCGAAGAGTTAGCGCGGCTGGCTGATACGGCTGGCGCCGTAGTCGTAGGCACGCTCACACAACAGCTGGATCGTCCGCATCCAGGCACCTACCTCGGCAAAGGCAAGGTTGATGAGCTCAAGCAACGCGTCATCGAACTAGGCGCCACGCTTGTTATTTTCGACGATGAGTTGTCTCCGGCGCAGGGGAAAAATATCGAACTGATGGTGAACACGCGCGTGATGGATCGCGCAGAACTCATCCTCGATATTTTCGCTACGCGCGCGCGATCAAGCGAAGCGAAGATGCAGGTTGAAGTGGCGCAGTTGGAGTATTTGCTACCGCGACTTACGCGCATGTGGACGCACTTGGAGAAAATGCGTGGTGGCATCGGTATGCGCGGGCCTGGCGAAACGCAGCTGGAAACAGACCGTCGACTCATTCAAGCGCGTATCAAAGTTTTGAAGCGCAACTTGGCAGACGTCGATCGTGCGCGCGAGGTGCAGCGTCAGGGGCGCAAGGCGCACTTTCGTGTAGCGCTCGTTGGCTATACCAACGCGGGCAAGTCGTCGATCCTGCGTACGCTGGCCAATGATCCAGATGTTTTTGTTGAAGATCGACTGTTCGCCACGCTCGATCCGCTCACACGTGAAATCGATGTGGGCGATGGATACACGGTACTCCTGACGGACACCGTCGGTTTTATTCGCAAGTTGCCCCATCATCTTGTTGCCTCATTTCGCGCGACGCTCGCGGAAGCGAGGGAAGCCGACTTGCTCTTGCATGTCATCGATGCCAGCGCCTCGGTGTGGGAGGAGCAGCGGCAGGTAGTGGACGCTGTGCTTGCCGATCTCGAATTGGCCGAGCAACCCACAATGTATGTGATGAACAAAATGGATCTGTTGCCGGCGGACGAAGCGGAAGCGATGCGGCTCCGGGTCGCGAACATCATGCCCGATTCGATTTTTGTTTCGGCGACAGAAAGTCACGGCATCGATCCGTTACGCGACGCACTTCGCACGGCGTTACGCCAACAGCGGCCGTTGCTGGAGATTCGCATCCCGGTCGCCAACGGTCGCCTGCTCGCCGAGCTGCATCGTGATGGTGAAGTGCTTGATCAGCGCACGGAGGACGAGGTGATGGTGGTGCGTGCTCGGCTCGACGAACGGTCTATGGGTCGAATGCGTCAGGCGGGCGCGCGCATTACGGTGACGAGCGTGTCGCACAGTACGGAGCGACGCATTGCTGCCGCGGCCGCAGAAAGCGCGACACCGGTCGCGTAAGCACTCGTAGTAAACAAAGAAAGAAACGCGAGGCCAACGATCAACATGATCATTGGCCTCGCGATGTTTCTATGGTCGCGCAGGGACTCGAACCCCGGACCTCTGCTGTGTGAAAGCAGCGCTCTAACCAGCTGAGCTACGCGACCGTAACTGCGCACAACATCGGCTTCGCACTACATGTCGGAGCGAAAACGTAATGGTCGCGCGAGGGTGATGGAACCCCCTTCCAAATGGTCCGGGTGGGACTTGAACCCACGATCCTTCGATTATGAGTCGAGCGCTTTGACCAACTAAGCTACCGGACCTACGCACACTGCAACGATGACGGTGATTGACGCGCACCGGGAATCTGTCGTGTACGCTCACGTGATGCAACGTATCCTCACGACTTTCGCTGGCGACTATCCATCACTGGTGTGCGCATCGAATGCGTCAACGACCTCGTCTGGCGTTACCGTCGCCGCTCCGAGTTTGCCCACCTCAACACCCGCCGCATAGTTCGCCACAATCGCTGCTTCGAGTGCTGTTGCCCCCGCGGCGAGCATCGTTGCGAGGTATGCCGTTACGGTATCACCAGCGCCCACCACGTCATACACTTCGCGCGCGGTGGTTGGCACGCGATGCACGACGCCATCGGTTGACACGAGTGCCATACCACGTTCCCCGAGCGTGAGCAGGAGATGCTCGACCCCGAGGCGAGCAAAGGTGGTTGGGAGAGCGGCGGGATGATCGAGGTCGACCGCCGCCCCGAGCGCACTCTCAAGCTCACGACGGTTCGGCTTGAACACCGTGGCACCGCGATACGCAAAGAAATTGCGAAACTTTGGGTCCACCACAATGGGCAATCGGCGAGTGCGCGCGAGTGCAATCGCACCTTCAATCACGGCCGGTACGAGCACACCTTTGTTGTAGTCTTCGAATACTAGTGCCGTGGCCTGCGGCACGACGCGCGCAATCGCGTCGAGCACGCGGTTGACCTCGGCGGCGCTAAGATCGCCGTCCTCCTCCTCATCAAATCGCACGAGTTGTTGCGAACGCGCCATCACGCGAGTTTTCGTCGTTGTTGGTCGTTCGACCGTCACGAGGGATCGCGATTCCATGCGGCCTTCGCGTAATTGTTCGCGCAGCGTGGCACCTGCGCTATCGTCACCAATGACCGCGACGAGGTCACACGCGGCGCCGAGTGCGGCAACATTCTGCGCTACGTTCGCCGCGCCACCGAGTGCGAGCTTTCGCTCACGCACGCGAACGACGGGTACCGGTGCTTCTGGAGAAATACGATCCACGTCACCGCGCAAATAAACATCGAGCATCGCGTCGCCCACGATCACCACATGTTGTTGAGGTGCCGCAGCGAGAAGCGCGAGCAGCCGGTCACGAGCAATCGTTGGTGTCATGGCGACAAAATGTAGTGAGCGTTGGCGAATCTTGCGTCCGTCGGAACAACCTGCGGTCGCGCTGCTGCCAAGTTGTGCAGCGCGCGTTACGTTGCCCGCCGTGACGACAAACGATCAGGCCACCGGAATTCAGCATGCCGAAACGGGTGATGCAACCGCGCGGAAGCGCTCGCCGCTGCTTGTACTCGCAGCATCACTCCTCGGTATTTCATTTGCGGCGCCGCTGGTGCGGTTGTCGCATGCGCCCGCCTTGGTGATTGCCGCGTGGCGGCTCGGGTTTTCGCTGATCATCGTTGCGATTGCCCTGGTGGCTGGCGGAGAATGGCGCGCATGGCGAACGCTCGCCCGTCGTGATATCGCACTCGCTATTGGCGCGGGTGTGTTGTTGTCGCTGCATTTTTGGAGTTGGAATGTCTCGCTCCGATTTACAAGCGTGGCGGCCTCGGTGGCGTTGGTAAATTTGCAGCCGGTCGTCATCGCGCTGTTCTCCGCACGGTGGCTTGGCGAACACGCTTCCCGAAAGCAATGGTACGGTATTGCGCTCGCCGTTTTCGGAGCACTAATCGTGGGGCTCGCGGATGTTCCTGGCGGTATGATCGGCCTGTTTGAGGTGCTCACCGGGGGGGCCAACACGAGTGCCGGCAACGGGGCAACTGCTGCGCGGGCGCGCTCGCTGCTCGGTGACGCGCTGGCGTGTATCGGCGCCGTCACTGGTGCCTTTTATTTTCTCATCGGGCGACGCGTTCGACCAACGTTGGCGTTGTGGCCGTATGTCGGACTCGTGTACGGTGCGGCGTTCATCGCGTGCGTCTTTTTCGCGGCCGTGACGGGCGAATCGCTCGCTCCGCAGCCACCACGCGAACTCGCGATCTTTGCTGGTTTGGCACTCGGGCCAATGCTGCTCGGGCATACCGGTATGATTTGGGCTCTCGGGCATCTTCCGGCCTATGTCGTCAACCTCACCACGCTCGGTGAACCGATCGGGGCAACGTTGCTGGCCGCGGTCCTGCCCGGCATCGCGGAGGTGCCCGGCGTGGGAACGATTGTGGGAGGAGCACTCGTGCTGACTGGCGTTATGTTCGCCGCCCGACGATAGCGCGCGGTTATCTTTCAGGTGTGCTTACATCCTCGGCTTTCATCGACTCTCCAGACCGCCCAACCGGCGAGCATTTCGACCTCGCGTTTGACGCGTTGCCGTCGCTTGATGTTCTCGTCAGCCGTGGTGCGTTAGTCGAATCGCGTCACCGCGTGCACGCCGCTGTTGTTTCTGCTGATGGCACACTCGTACGCGGATGGCGTGATCCGTATCTCGTGAGCTGGTGGCGATCGTGCGCAAAACCGTTTCAGGTCCTGCCGTTTGTGCAAGACGGTGGAATGGCGCGAATTGGTTGGGGGCAAGACGAACTCGCGCTGTCGTGTGCGTCGCACGGAGGCGAACCGGAGCATGTCGCACTCGCGGCGTCAATGTTGGCGCGATTGGGACTTGAGGAGGGCGACCTTGCGTGCGGCGCGCACGAACCGCTGACTGCGCGTGGCGCTCGATTATTGCGGGAATCGGGCCATCCGCTTTCCCGGCTGCACAATAATTGTTCGGGGAAGCACGCGGCGATGCTTGCGCGTGCAGTCGATGCATCGTGGTCGACGGCCGGCTACGAGCGCGCCGAGCATCCGGTGCAGAGAGCAGCGCGTGCGGCGGTTGCGGAATGGGCGCTCATGCAACCGGCCGAACTCGAACTTGCAATTGACGGATGCGGTGTGCCGGTGTTTGGATTGCCGCTCGCGAATATGGCGCTCGCCTTCGCGCGGCTCGTGTCTGCGGCGGCGCGCGGTGATGATGCACCGGCCCTCATCGTCAACGCCATGACGCGCAATCCGTTTTTAGTTGCTGGTACAGATCGCTTCGATACGCTGCTGATGGAAGCGTGCAAGGGTCGCGTACTGTGCAAGATTGGCGCGGAAGGCGTGCATACGTTGGCGTTGCTTGATCGAGGCATGGGCATTGCCGTAAAAGTTGAAGATGGTGCGCCACGCGCTCAGTACCTCCCAGTGCTGGCCATTCTCACGCAACTCGGGGCGCTGCCGGATCCGCTGCCTGAAACATTGCGCGATTTTTCATCTCGCGTTTTGCGCAACACCCGAGGTGAAGTTGTGGGAGATATTCAATTTGGCGATGCGCTTGTTGGTCATCCCGCGTGAATGCAGACGCTCTCGTGCGTTCGGATACCACGGTAGGCGTTCAATCGGTGCTGCCGTCTGTCGATGGCTCGATCACTATTCGGGAGTTGGATACCGAAACGATCGCACTGGTGCGTTTGTCTGCGCTATTATCGATCGGCAGCGAGGCGGAGATTCGCAGTGCGCTTGCGATGGCGCTGTCGTGTGTCAATCCGGTATGGATCGAAGAAGTCATCTTGCAGACGTATCTGTTTGCAGGATTTCCTCGGGCACTCAATGCCGCGCGTGAGTGGCGTCGGCTGTCGGGTCGACGCGCCGGAGCCGACCGGGAGATCAATGCCGAAGACAACGCGTTTTTCGTCGAGCGGGGTGAGGCAACGTGCGCTAAAGTGTACGGGCCGTTTTACGATCGCCTTCGTGTCAATATTCGCGAACTTCATCCGGCGCTCGACACGTGGATGATCGTCGATGGCTACGGCAAGGTGCTCGGACGCCCGCAGTTAGACCTCGCACGACGCGAACTGTGCGTAGTTGCCACGTGTGCGGTGGCGCGACAGGATCGACAACTGCATTCGCATCTGCACGGCGCGTTGCACGCGGGGGCGTCATCAGCCGCAGTCGCGCACACGCTGGATGTTGTAGCAGATCTACTCAGCGACGAAGATCGTCGTCGCTATCAGGGGCTGTGGGCGCGTGTGGTTGGAAAATAGATCGCACAGCGCCACTGTCGTTGCTTTTCGCAGCTGCGGCTGCTCCCTCGTATAACAACAATTCCATGTTCGTCGATCGTGTCATCGTGAAAGTAGAAGCGGGTACCGGTGGATCCGGCCAAACGTCATTTCGTCGCGAACGGTTTACGCCCATGGGCGGACCCGACGGCGGGGACGGCGGTCGTGGCGGTAACGTGATCGTCTGCGCGGATCGCAATCTCACCACCCTCCTCGACTACACATATCGCGATGCGTGGAAGGCAGAGCGTG
>JAYTTR010000230.1:0-7654 GCA_043744935.1 Gemmatimonadaceae bacterium | reverse complement strand
CACAATTCCGCGTCACACTGCTGATCGTCGCGTTGCGTCGATCATCGAGGATTAATGCTTCACGTGTCTCACCTCACTCGACTCTGGCCGCGTTCTGTTGTTGTTACTCATCTCGTGGCAGCGATGTGTCTTGCATCGTGCAGCAGCGTGACTGACGTGACAACGCCCGGCACGACGAAGCCGCCGATCGGCAATACGCCGGCGTTGATCGATTTGCCGACGGCGCCAATT
Organism: Gemmatimonadaceae bacterium; assembly: GCA_043744935.1. Lineage (GTDB taxonomy): Bacteria > Gemmatimonadota > Gemmatimonadetes > Gemmatimonadales > Gemmatimonadaceae > Gemmatimonas. The sequence continues at coordinate 7,423 of JAYTTR010000230.1, read as the reverse complement.
ACGCTTAGCGGTATTGGCGCGTCGGATTCCGTTACGGCGGTGATTCGCGATGCAACGGGGCGTGTAGTTGCCGCGGCGACGGTCACGTGGACGAGTGACAATGCGGCGATTGCCGAAGTGACAAGCAGTGGAGCAACGGCGTACATCATTGCACGCGCGCCGGGTGTGACGCACCTGCGTGCGTCTGCGGGAACGGCCAGTGCAGTCGTCGACATCCATGTGGCCAGTGTGACCGCGCTGAGCATCGTGCCGATCGCGTTGAATATTCGCGCTGGAGACTTGCTGCCCATTCGCGCCACCGTGCAGGGTGAGGCCGGTGCGGCAACGACGGTGCAATGGGCCACACTCAATCCATCGATTGCGCTCGTCGACGCATCGGGCATCGTGACAGGCGTAGCTGTGGGTACAACTACGGTACTCGCGCGTGCCGTAGCCGATCCGCGCGTGACGGCCACTGCGAGCATCACCGTGATGCCGTCACGCACCGTGTCGCTGGCGCCGGGACTTACCGCACTCACGTTGTGGGTGGGCGATACGAAGACTATTCCTGCCGCGGCTGACGTCGATTCGGTGCAAACGCGCGATCTCGCGTGGTCGAGTGAAAACGTCGCCGTTGCCACGGTGAACGCTGGTGGAACGATCATCGCCGTTGGTCAGGGCAGCACGATCATTCACGTCAAGTCAATCGCTGATCCGCGAGCAAAGGCCGAGCTGCTGCTTACGGTGCTGCCCGCGCGCACCGTGACTGTGTTGCCCACCCAAGTGAGTGTTGGCATGCAACAGCAAACGGTATTGCGCGCGAACGTGGTGATCGAGAACGGGTTGAGCACGGTTGTCACATGGAGCAGTAGTGATCCGTCTGTTGCCACGATCTCTCCGTCGGGCTTGGTGACTGGTGTGTCCTTGGGCCAGGCGATCGTCACGGCGACGTCGGTCGTCGACACCGCGCGACACGGCACGGCCATCGTGAGCGTTGCAGCATCGATTCGATCGGTCATCGTGTCACCGACTACGCTCTCCACGTTTGTCGGCGATGTTGATCAGGTGACGGTTGACGTGACGTCAGATGGGCCGTTACCGCGCACGGTGACGTGGCGGACCAGCAATGGCGCCGTTGCGTCGGTGTCGAGCAGCGGTGCGGTGGCCTCAATAGCGACAGGCCAGGCGACGATCTCGGCGATCTCCACGGTCGACACCACAATGCGCGCGACGACACAGGTGACCGTGCAAGCCGCGCCGACTATCTCGATCTCACCGGCGCAATTGAACCTTGCTCTTAGCGAGACGCGTTCGCTCTTGGGACGTGTCACGGTTCCGCCAGGTATGAGCACCGCTGTGACATGGCGGTCGAGCAATCCTATGATCGTGTCGGTGAATTCAACGGGTGCGGTGATCGGAGAAAATTTCGGTACAGCCACCATCACGCTATTGTCAGTGGCGGATTCCACGCGTCGCGCCACTGCATCAGTCTCTGTCATCCCTGTCGTGCGCACGGTGGCCGTCACGCCGAACTCCGCGAATGGATTTGTCGGACAATCCGTGCCGCTCACGGCGAGCGTGACCGCAGACGGTACGCTCGCGCGTACCAACACATGGCGTACGAGCGATCCACTCGTTGCTACTGTTACAGCATCAGGCGTCGTGTCATTTGTAGGCGCGGGCCAAGCGACAATCACGGCGGTAGCGAACGCGGATACGACGAAACGCGGCACCGCAAGCATCACGGTCGTTACGCCAGTCGTGCGCTCTATCTCCTTGACGCCTTCCGTTGCGGGCCTGTCGATTGGACAATCACAGCAGCTCAGTGCCGCCGTCATTGCCGACGGTGTGCTGCCAACAACCGCCACGATGCGCTCCAGCAATCCTGGTGTTGCCACGGTTGCAGCGAACGGCGTCGTAACGGCGCTGGCGGTGGGGAGCACAACGATTACGGCACTTGCAACCGCTGATACGACGAAACGAGCGACGGCCATCATCACGGTGAGTCTGCGCCCTGTTGTCGTCACACTCGCACCACGTCCAATCGCTCTCACTATCAATCAATCGCAACAACTCATCGCTACCGTGTCCGCTGATCCCGGCGTGGTTACAACGGTAACGTGGAGTTCCACCGCCGCAGGGATGGTCAGTGTGAGCAGTACCGGACTCGTGACGGGTATTGCCACTGGTAGTTCACTGATCGCCGCAACATCGGTTGCCGATCCCACGAAGCGCGACACGATCACGGTGACGGTTGGTGGTGGACAAATGGTGACGAGTTGGACCGCCTCTCGCCTGAGCGGCGCGATGTATGAAGACATACTCTCCACCGTAGGCTTTGGCGCAAGCTCGGCATTTTCCGTGAATTTGTTAGGTAATGTGTTTCGATGGGATGGCACAAGTTGGACGTTGTCGGCGCGCGGTGCGACGTACGGCGGACAGTTTCTCGCAGTGCACGGATCCGCGCAAAACAACGTGATCGCGGTTGGCACGAACGGCATTGTGGCCCGGTTCGATGGAACGGCCTGGACGCAATTGTCGTCGGGTACGACGCGGACCCTCGCAGACGTGTGGGTTACCGCTGTCGGAACGGCGTACGCGGTGGGTGCCGGTGGCACTGCGCTGAGTTTGTCGGGCACAACGTGGAGTACCATGACCACGGGTTCCACGCAGTCCCTCAACGGCGTCTGGTCGACAGGCAGCACCGTCTTCGCTGTGGGTGCCGCCGGTGAAATGCTTCGCTACAATGGCACCGCATGGTCGCGCATGACCGTACCCACCGCAGAAACACTGTACGGTATCTCCGGCACCTCGGCGACAAATGTGATCGCGGTTGGTACGGTTGGTACAATCCTGCGCTTCGACGGCACCACATGGTCGCTCGTGAGCAATGCCGTGTCGACGGCCGACTTTTATTCAGTCGATGGCTCGCTCGCGAACAACGGTCGCATGTACATCGCCAGCGATATCGGCGTGTTGCAACTCGACGGCAGTACGCTCGCGACCGTGAGCACACCATACGCGCCGCGCTTGTATGCCGTGTCTGTAGACGCCATGGGCACAGTGTGGACGGGTGGTCAACGTGGCGCGGAAATGCGGAACAGCGGTGGCATTTGGACCACCACCAACCTCGCGCCCGACTTGCTTGATATCTCTACCACGTCGACGACGAATGCGTGGACCGTTGGCGAATTTGGATTTGTGTACCGATTTAACGGCACGACGTGGACGCGACAGGGCACGCCAACGACAGGCACGCTCTACGCCGTCTGGGGCGCGAGTGCGACCGACGCGTTTGCTGGTGGCGACAACGGCACGATGTTGCGCTTCAATGGCACGACATGGTCGTCCATGAGTTTTCCATCAAGTGCCACGATCAATGCGATCTGGGGCTCGAGTAGCAGTGATGTGTACGCCATCACAACGACCGGCGAGATCGTGCGCTACAACGGGTCGGCCTGGAGCGTGGTCACCACCAACGCCAAGCCGTTGTGGGGCATCTTCGGACTTTCGGCGAGCGAGATCTATGTAACAGGCGAGAATGGCACATTGCTACGCTATAACGGCACGTCGTGGTCATCGCAAAACGCATCACTCAGCGGCACACTCGTTGGGCTGTGGGGCAGCGCGAGTAACAACATGCTCACGGTTGGCGTGGACGGGAGTGGCAGTGCGGGAATTGCGTTCCGATTCAACGGTTCGAATTGGGGTGCGCAGTCGGTCGGTACGAGTCGCGTGCTCACGTCGGTGTGGGGGCCTGCGTCCAATGACGTTTACGTGACCGGAGACTTGGGCACAATGCTGCGCTTCAATGGCACGTCATGGACGTCGATGAACACCGGCGTTACCGATTTGCTGTGGAGTGTTTCCGGCGCGCCATCCGGCGCTGGCTCGGCGTTCGCGGTTGGCTACAATAGCACGCTCGTCACGGGCACCGGCGCCGGATCATTCGTCACGGCGGCGGCGCGTTTCGGCGCGTCACGCACGAGTCTCGAACCGACAGCGGCGGCACGCATGGAACGGCACGCAAAGCACGCGCTGCCTGTTGGCGCTGCGCGGAGAATGCGCAGAAACCGGTAGCGGTAGGGGAGTAGGGACTAGGGAGTAGGGAGTAGGGATTATGCGGCGATGCCATCTTATCCCTAACCCCTGACCCCTAATCCCTAATTTCTCTGCTCCACGCCGCCATCGTCGGCCCCATTGCATCGATCGTCTCGCGTGCATGCCAGCGATCATTGCCGTTGTACAAAAATGCAAATGCGAGAATCTCGCCATTCTCCGCCGTCACATAGCCTGACAGTCCGATCACATCGTTTGTGGTGCCTGTCTTGGCGTGCAAATTGCCCTGCGCCGGTGTGACGCGCATACGATGACGTAACAGTTCTGATTCGCCGGCCACCGGTAACGACGCATGGAACGCACTGCCCCACGTCGCGTGATGAGCATGCGACAACAGTTGCACCAGCGACCGCGCCGTCACGCGATCAAGCACTGACAGGCCACTACCATCGGTTGACGTGACGGCGTCCGGCGCCGCGCCCACCTTGTGAATCAAGAAATCGTGTAACGTGGCACTTGCATTCGCGGCGGAGCCAATTGCGAGACGATCCGCACCACGCGCCGCATCCCGCCACAATAACTCTGCGTAGTGATTGATGCTCTCGCGGTTCATCATCGAGATCAGTCGTGCGAGTGGCGGCGACGGCATACTCGTCACCACAGTCGCGGTTGGCGGCGTGCGACCTGTACGAATCGCGCCATCCACCACGATGCCCTGCGCCTCGAGCGCTGAGCGAAACGCGCCCGCCGTAAACGTTGGTGGATCGGCCACAACCAGTTGATAGCGGACACCAGTATTCCGTGCGCCAATGGTTCCCGACACAATCACCCGATCGCCGCCCAACCGACGCGCCGTGATGCGTGCGCTTGCACCCGCAATCGTTCGTACGGTACTCGTGATCGTGAGGCCGCGCGTCGCGGGTTCGAGATACACCAACGCGTCGCCACCAGACTTTGCTGGCGTTACGCCAACAATCACGATGTTCTCATTGAGCGAGAGCGCAGAAAACGGCGCCGCATATCCAGCGCCCGCGTAGCGCGTCAACCATCCGTCGGGGATGGTGCGCGACTCAAAGGCCGATGCGTCCGCAATCAAGTCGCCCGTTACGTGCTTGATGCCCGCACCAGCCGTGAATTGCGCGAGCAGTGTCATTGATGCGCCGGCTCCGCCGCGCACGAAGCGCGGGGACATCGCCGGATCGCCGTCACCGCGCAGCAGCAGATTCCCGCGCAACACACCGCCCGGCTCGAGCGCCCCGTCACGCAACACATCCGTGCTAAACGTATGCTCGGGGCCAAGCCGTTCGAGCGCGATCGCCGAGGTAAACAGCTTCATTGTAGACGCGGGCACCAGATGCGCGTCAGCACCTCGGGCAAACAGTGTATCACCACGCGACAACGACACCACGATCGCCCCCCACGTCCCAGCTTTCGTTCGACTATCGAGCAGCGTACCAAGGTCGCGGCGCAGCGCCGCCGGACCAGTCGGGGTCATGAAGTGCAACGTGGGCACCACCGCCCCCCGAGTGGCGCGCACTGGTCGGCTACGCTTCGTGGATCGTTTTGCGCGCGATGGCTGGCGCGAACGCGATTGCGCGAGCGGCGCCAATTCCGTCAACACCGATGCGGTCGCGGCTCGCGCGAATGAGATCGGCGCACTGAGCGTGACCAACAATGTACCGACCACGAAATGCCGCATGGTGGCGCGTGGATTCATCAACGAAGGGCTGGCCTGAGGACGAAGGAAAGCACGCGGGCTGCTCGCCGAATCGTGGCTACACCTTCAGCACGAATCCACGCTTCCAAGCGGCCCACAACAACAGGTACCATAGCGTAACGAAGCTGATCGCGTACAACAATGACGCATCGCGCAACGGTAGGAGCGGCGCATACACCGTTTTGAACAACAACCCTTGTAGCGAGATACGCGTACCGTTGCCCGCATCCACTGTCAGCAATGTTGACGTGAGACGTGCCATCAACCCCGAACCGAGAAACGCGAGCATCGGATTCATCCCGTACACCACAAACGGGAAAGTCCAACGCTTCACCTGCTGCACATCTATGATCCACATGCACGTCGCCAAGCCGACGGTTCCCATCCCGGCGGTGAACAACACGTACGAACTGGTCCAAATACTTTTGTTGATCGGAAATCCCCAATTCCATACAAGACCGAGCATCATCGTCAGTGCGCCCACGGCACACAGCGCAGCCAGACGATCCGTGAGCGGAAGCTCATTGCGTGAAATCCATCGACCCGCGAATGTGCCAAGCATCATCGTACCGATCGCGGGCACGGTACTCAGAATGCCTTCGGGATCCCACGTTTTGCTCCCACTCCACAAGTGGTTGACGCCGAGCACCGTGCGATCAAGCCACGCACTGAGGAGTTGCTCGGGCTTGTCCAGGACAAATCGCCCCGCCACGCCCGTGTCAGGAACTGGGACGAGGGTCATGAGCGCCCAATAGCCGAAGAGGAGCAGCACAAGAATACCAAGCTGCTGCTTCCATGATGTTCGCAACGTGATGAGGGCACCGCACAGATACGCGATCGCGATGCGTTGCAAAACGCCGAGTATGCGTAGGTGCGCAATGCGATGCACGACACGATCAAGGACGGACGGATCTGCGTTGCCGTCGATCGGCAACCAGGTATAAAACGGAAATGCCGCGAGGATAAATCCGAACAAAAAGATCAGCGCTCCGCGTCGCACAATCTGTCGCACAATGGCCCGCTCATCGTCACCGCGCGCGCGACGGGCGCGCAGCGAAAGCTCGGTTGTGATGCCAACAATAAACAAGAAGAACGGAAAGATCAGATCGGTCGGCGTCCATCCGTTCCACGCGGCGTGTTCGAGCGGCGGATAGATCGCGCTCCATGTGCCCGGATTGTTCACGAGCAGCATGCCCGCCACGGTCATGCCACGGAAGACGTCGAGCGACACCAAACGTTCGGGTCGCGCGCTCACGGAGCACTGCCGGTCTTCGGCAACGTCACCTTCCAACCCGACGAATCGCACACGACAACAATGCTGCGCGCAGGTTCAACCTTACCCTCTTGCACGCCACCAATAAAATGACCACCCAAGCTCACCGTCACCACATTGCCGTTTGCCGTCTCCGTCTTGCCATGATAGACCACCAGCATCGAAGCATACGGGCCATCATTCTCCAGCTTCTCGCGCATCTTGCGCTGAGCGACAGTGTCGCTGCTGTAGTAAAATGACGGACCTTTGTCCTGGAGCGCCTTGAAGCCCGCCTCGGGCAGTGCCGTATCCGTGCCGGCCGCCATCAAGAAACGTTGCGGCGCCGGTGTGGAGGTTTTGATAAACTCGCGCACGGCTGTGCCGATTGCCGTTCTGTCCGGTTGAGTGCAGGCGAG
>JAYTTR010000229.1:0-7667 GCA_043744935.1 Gemmatimonadaceae bacterium | reverse complement strand
TCGACAACGACGCCCTTGTCCATCAGGCGAACAACCTTACCCGGCAAATCGGTGCCGACCGGATAGGTCTCACCAATGCGAAGCCACGGATCTTCTTCCGCCTGCTTGAGACCGAGCGAGATACGCTTGTTTTCGCTATCGATGTTGAGGATCACGACGTCAACGGCATCACCCTTTTTCACGACTTCCGACGGATGCTGAACACGCTTCGTCCAGGACATATCGGAGATGTGAATGAGACCATCGATGCCCGGCTCGATTTCGACAAACGCACCGAAACTGGTGAGGTTGCGCACCTTTCCGTTGATGCGTGTGCCGACCGGGTACTTGAGCGGCAGAATGACCCAGGGATCTTGCTCGGTCTGCTTCATACCGAGTGAGATCTTCTCTTCGGACTCGTCGACTTTGAGCACCACCGCTTCGATTGCTTCGCCGATCGAAACAATCTTGGACGGATGGCGCACGTTGCGCGTCCAGCTCATTTCGGAGATGTGGACCAAGCCTTCGATGCCGGGTTCGAGCTCGATGAAGGCCCCGTAGTTCGTGATGGACACGACCTTGCCGTTCACGCGCGTCCCAACAGGGTACTTGGCTGCCACGTCCTTCCACGGATAGCTCTGGAGCTGCTTGAGGCCGAGTGAAATGCGCTCGCGCTCCCAATCGATATCGAGGACCTTGATCTCGAGCTCCATGCCGATCTGCACCATCTCGCTGGGATGCGCGATACGCCCCCACGACATGTCCGTAATGTGCAAGAGTCCGTCAACGCCACCGAGATCGATGAATGCACCGAAATCGGTAATATTTTTGACGACACCTTTGCGGATCTGATCCTTTGCCAATTCCTTCATGAGCTTCTCGCGCTTTCCAGCGCGTTCGGACTCGAGAATGACACGGCGCGAGACGACGATGTTACGGCGACGCTTGTTCAGCTTGATGATTTTGAACTCATACTTCTGGCCGAGCAGTTCATCAATGTTGGGAACGCGACGCAAAGCGATCTGCGAACCCGGGAGGAATGCGTCGACGCCCATGAGGTCGACGACAACTCCGCCTTTGATTTTCTTGATGAGCGTGCCTTCCACCGGCATGTCGCTTTCGTAGGCAACGCGAATGCGTTCCCAGACGCGCATGAAGTCGGCTTTTTTCTTCGAGAGTACGACCGAACCTTCTTGATCTTCGAGATGCTCGAGGAGGACTTCAACTTCGTCACCGACCTTGAGGTCGGGCATGTCCTTGAACTCTTCGAGCGGAATCGTTCCTTCGGACTTGAAGCCGATATCCAGAACGACGAGGTTTTCGCGAATTTCAAGCACGCGCGACTTGACAATCTCGCCTTCTTCGATGGACGCGAGCGTGCCATTGTACATCTCCATCATCGTCTCGTACTCTTCGGACGAGAATTCGTCTTCTTCGTAGAGTTCGGGGCGACGATTGGCGAGCGGACGGAGCTGCGCCTTTTGGAGATCGCGCTTTTCCCGCGGCGTCAACTTGTTGATCGCGGGGGTTAAGGACTCGTCGAGCTCTTCGGTGGTCTCGACTTCAGTTTCGGTATTCATACCGGTGTGTCTCTCCAGAATCGCGGGGACTGCGCTCGCCGCGTCGAGGCTGGGGGTGAAGGATCCGGACGCCGATCAGCACGGACGCACGGCACCACGCGACAATGGGGAGGTCCCTGTTGACGCGCGGCGAAGAGAACCTAAAAAGTAAGCAACAGACTAGGGAATAGGGAATAGGGAGTAGGGACTATTCCCTACTCCCTATTCCCTAGTCCCTGCCCATAGTGGCCAGGGCCAGCGCCACAATGCGCTCGACCTGTTCTTCCTGGGTCAATGTCGTGGTGTCAATCGTAATGGCGTCGCGCGCGGGGGCGCTTTGCGTCGCGTCGCGGGCGTCTCGCAACACCAGGGCTTCGGTTTCCAGTGCAATTTCCCCATCCGACGGACTGCGATCGAGACGCTGGATCAGGCGCCGTCGCGCGCGCTCCCAGGGATCGGCGATGAGAAAGACCTTCAGTTGAGCGTCAGGAAACACGACTGTGCCGATGTCGCGACCATCGACGACAACATCCGAACGCTCCGCCGCCTGCCGCACGTGCGCGTTAACCCAAGCCCGCACCCGCGGCATCTGCGCGACGCGTGACACGTGTTGTGTCACCGCCGAGTCGCGGAGTGCCTCGTCAACCGCGGCTCCGTCAATGAGTGGCAGCACAGAGCGATCCGTCATGCGTTGCGTGATGCGATGCGACTGCTGCAGCAGTTGCTCTGCCGTCCAGTCAAGTGACGGTATTGCGGATTGCACACCGAGATGGGTCAACGCACGATAAAACGCACCGGAATCGACATGGCGCACGCCAATGCGTTGCGCGACCCACTGTGCCGTTGAGCTTTTGCCTGACGCGGCCGGGCCATCGATCGCAATGACCAGCGCGTGCACCTGCGTCCTTGCGATGTCTCGCGTATTCGAGCCAGTAACACGCGCCAGATCGCGCCAGAAGTTTGGATAGGAAACCGCCACACACTCTGGATCATCGATCTCAATCGCATTACCCGGCAGTGCCGCGAGGATACCAAACGCCATCGCGAGTCGGTGATCACCGTGCGTGAGGACGCGACCAGCAAGCGGGTGCGTCGCACCGACAATACGCATTCCGGCAGCGTGCTCCTCAACCTCGACACCGATCGTACGCAAGTTGTCCACCACGGCGCGAATACGATCGCTTTCCTTCACCCGCAGTTCGCTCGCATCCGCGATAATAGTTTCGCCAATCGCACGTGCCGCGACACAGGCAAGCAACGGGAGCTCGTCGATACACCGTGGGATTTCCGCACCGGCAATACGCGTCCCCACAAGAGCGCCAGTGTGTACCACCACCGTGCCAATGCGCTCGCCGCCAACATCTCGTTCGGCTTCGATACGTAGTGACGCTCCCATACGTCGCAACACATCAAACGCACCAGTGCGCGTGGGATTCAAACACACATCGACGAGTTGCAATGCACCGCCGGTCGCCAACGCTGCGAGGGCCGCAAAAAACGATGCGGACGACGGATCGGCCGGCACCTGCACGTCCATCGGCAACATCGTTTGCTGCGCGTCGAGACGCACGCCATCGGGCAGCACAAACAGTGAAACGCCGCGCGCGCGCAACATCCGTTCACTGTGGTCGCGCGAGCGCGCCGGTTCGTGCACTTCGACAGAGACGCCCGCCGCGAACCCGGCCAGCAACAATGCGCCTTTGATTTGCGCACTCGCATGTTCGCTCGTCCAGACGAGGGGTCGCAACGGCGCACCCGTCACCCTCATCGGCAGCCCATCATGATCAAGCGCGCCTTCAAAATCGATACGGGCGCCCATTTCGATGAGCGGTTTCGCCACACGTTGCATGGGTCGGCGACTTAAACTCGCATCACCTTCGAAGCGCGCCGTCACCCCGACCAATCCTGCTACGAGTCCGGTCAACAATCGAGTGGTGGTGCCACTATTCGCACAATCAAACGGCACCGCTGGCGAATGCAGCGCGCTGGTACCCACGCCAATGACCGTAAAGTCGGACGACAACGTTGGAATGCAAACGCCGAGCGCACGCAGCGCATTCGCGGTCGCCTGCACGTCCGCCGACACGAGAATATCCTGAATGCGCGATGCGCCGGTCGCGATCGCGGAAAAGATCAGTGCACGATGACTGATGGATTTATCGCCCGGCGCGCGCACGACACCGTGCACAACGAGCGACGCTGCCCCGTATCCCACATCATCGCGTGGCACGCTCACCGCAACCACGCCTCGAGTGCCGTTGCGGCGTCGGTGCGATCGTCTCGGTATTTCACGATCACGGGCGTTTGCAACGACAGTCCCTCGTCCTCACCAAAGGAAGACGTGACCCGACGCGCGCCGGGTACCACCACTGCGCCTTCCGGTATTTCGAGCGGATGTTCAGGCGTTGATCGATACACGGTCTCGCGGACCAAGTCGTAAACGGGCGTGCCCCGCGTGAGAATGACGCCAGCGCCAAGCACCGCACGCGTACGCACCACGGTGCCTTCGTAAACACCACAATTACCACCAACAATCACATCATCTTCGATAATGACAGGCGATGCATTGATCGGTTCGAGTACGCCGCCGATTTGTGCGGCGGCACTCAGATGTACGCGTTCGCCAATCTGCGCGCATGATCCCACCAGCGCGTGTGAATCGATCATGGTCCCGCGTCCAACATGCGCACCGACATTCACATACATCGGAGGCATGCACACGACACTCGGCGCAAGGTACGCACCACGTCGAACGGTTGAACCACCTGGCACAATACGCACTTGATTTTCCAGGCGAAATTGACGCGTAGGAAATGTATGCTTGTCAAAGAAATGAAACGGCGACGCACCAGCTGACATTTCCACCACTTTCCCGATACGAAAGCCGAGAAGAATCGCGCGCTTCACCCACAGAACCGCGTGCCACTGCCCATCATCATCTTTGCGCGCCGCTCGAATATCACCCCGTTCGAGCAGCGCGAGGCAATGTTCGAAGAGCTGCTGCGCATCGGCGGGAAGCGGCGTCCCCGACTCGAGCAGACGCGGATCGTTGAGTCGAGCTTCAAGCTCGTGTACGGAGAATTGCATCGTCTGGAAAGATGAGAAACTATAAAATTGCGCGCGCGCTTACCAACGCCGCTCGCACGAGCGAACGATGGGCGTCGAGCAACGGAACTAACGGCAGCCGAAGCACATCTTCCATCTTGCCCAAAAGCTGCAGCATGGCCTTCGCCGGAATAGGATTCGATTCGATAAAGGCCGCCTGCACGACGGGCGAGAGTCGCGCAAAAATCACGCGCGCTGCCGCGTAATCGCCACGAGCGCAAGCGTTCGCGAGATCCGCGACGAGACGCGGTACCATGTTCGACACGACGGAAATAACGCCATCTCCACCATGTGCCATCACGCTCAGAGTGAATGCATCGTCACCTGCGAAGACGCCAAATGACGCCGGACGTTCGCGAAGGATCTCAACAATTTGTGCGAGATTTCCCGATGCCTCCTTCACGGCGACAAAGCGTGAATCCGCCGCAAGCGTGACACAGGTGCTGGCCTCGAGGTTGATCGCAGTGCGGCCCGGCACGTTGTACAAAACGATCGGCAGATCGCATGCATCCGCAATGGCACGAAAGTGCGCAATGAGCGCGCGCTGTGGTGGCTTGTTGTACATGGGCGTCACGTGCAACAGATGCGTCGCGCCCGCCGCCTGGGCCTCTCGCGACAGCACGATGGCCTTTTGCGTATTGTTTGAGCCCGCACCCGCGACAACTGGGATGCGGCCCGCGACCTGTTCGACGGTGATTTCGACGACGCGCCGGTGTTCGCCGAGTGAAAGCGTCACCGCCTCGCCAGTAGAACCACACGGCACCACAAAGTGCACTCCTTCGACGACTTGCCACTCCACAAAAGCGCGAAGCGCCGGCTCGTCAATGGCACCCTCGCGCGTGAAGGGCGTGACGAGTGCCGTTCCGCAACCCGACAAGCGCGCGCTACTCTGCGCGTGTGGAGACGCGGTGTACGTTGCCATGTTCGATGCGCTCACATCACACTCCCGTTTCGCCTTCGGCGAGAACATCCTGCATCGTGTAAAGGACTGGTCGTGCCGCCGTCGATAGCCATCGCGCGGCCGCGAGTGCTCCGTCGGCGAATACGCGACGATCTCTCGCCTCATGCACGAGTCGAATCTGTTCAAAGGGCGCGTCGAAAATGATTTCGTGCACGCCCGGCACCGATCCGGTGCGCACGCTGCTGATTGGCACGTCGCGCGCGAGTGCACCCGCGAGCTGCTGCGCAATCGCGATTGCCGTGCCCGACGGCGCATCCAATTTCGCCGCGTGATGCGTTTCGACGATATGTGCGTCAAACGCCGACAGTCTGCGAAGACGCTTGGCGGCATCAGCAGCAATCGCGAGAAAGAGCTGTACACCGATCGAAAAGTTTGGCGACCACAGCGCTGCGCACCGATGCTCGTGTACGGCACGCTCGAGGTCCGCGATGCGCGCGCCCCATCCCGTGGTCCCAATCACGACAGGGCAGCCAACACGGAGACAAGCGAGCGCGTTATCGACCGCCGACTCTGGCGTGGTGAAGTCGATTGCGACCTGCGCGCGCGCGAGGTCTTCGCCGGCAATGCCATGCACCATGTCGGTCGCGTCCAGACGCGCGACGATGGTGCAGCCACGCGCCGCCGCGAGTGCATCGAGCGCTTGTCCCATGCGTCCCATGCCAATGAGCGCGACACGCACTGGCGCGACGTTCACGTCTCATTCTCGAAAAATTTCGCGTGCAAACGCTGCATGGCTGGTACGACTTCGGCGTCGTCAATCACAAGCGTGAAGTTGATGCCGGTCGCGCTCAACGACGCCATGTGTACGGGTACGGCGCCCAGCGCACCAATGGCGTCAGCAAGCGCACGACTTCCGTCGGCAATACCGGAGCCGACAATCGCCACTACACCACGATTCCGCTCGACCGACACATCACCGAACTCCATCAGGTCACTGACGACGGATTCGAGATTGGCCGGGTCGTCCAACGTGACGGAAATGGAAACTTCTGACGTGGTCACGACGTCGACCGACGTGCGATGCCGCTCAAACACTTCGAACACGCGACGAAGAAAGCCATGCGCAAGGAGCATACGCGCCGACTTGACGTTGACCAGCGTGGTATTGCGCTTGCCCGCGATAGCGCGCACGGGATGACGCGGCGCATCATGCGCAATCATGGTGCCTTTGCCGGCGGCATTCCGTGCATTGAACACGTATACGGGTATACCCTTTTGCACGGCCGGTGAAATCGTACTCGGGTGCAGCACCTTCGCACCGAACGACGCCAACTCCGCCGCTTCATCAAAGCGAATCCGTTCGATAAGCCGAGCGGTCGGAATGATGCGGGGATCGGCGGTGAGCATGCCATCCACATCCGTCCAGATCTCGATCGCTTCCGCATCAAGCGCGGCCCCGATCAATGATGCGGAATAGTCGGATCCGCCACGACCGAGCGTTGTGGTCACGTGCGCTGACGTCGCGCCAACAAAGCCGCCTATCACCGGGACAGCGCCGCGAGCCATCACAGGTACGAGAAACTCCTGGACGGTCCGCGCAATCTCGTCAATGTCCGGCTCAGCGCGCGTGAACAGATCGTTGGTGATCATCACCTCTCGCGCGTCGATCCATTCGGCGGGAAGTCCTTGCTGGCAAAAGGCAGCGGCGACAATCTGCGATGACAACAGCTCGCCAATAGCCGCGACAGTATCAAGGGAACGTGGCGTCAGATATCCGAGCGTACGAAATGCCTCAGCCAAGTGCGCGAGCTCGTCAAAGGCGGAACCGATTTCCGTCGCGATATCGTCGGCTTTCGGCGAGTCGACGAGCAAGGCTTGCGCCTCGCGCAAATGTCGATCGCGCAGCTGCTCGATGAGTTGCAGTGCCGCGAGAAGATCGCCCGCAGCCGCTTGGTGTGCGAGATCGAGCAGCGCATTTGTAGTCCCTCCCAACGCGGAAACCACTACAATGGGCTGACGATCACGTTTGCTTTGAACAATTGCACACGCACGATCGATGGCCGCTGCATCAGCGACGGACGTACCGCCAAACTTGCAGACAATCACGACGGCACCACCGCCGC